>JAVHOS010000246.1:0-2069 GCA_036170205.1 Ignavibacteriaceae bacterium
GCTGGACCGAAGCAACAGCGATTTCTATTTACGAACATATTGAATATTGTTTGCAGTTCGGATTAACTCATTTCCTTTGCACCGATATCTCAAAAGACGGAATGCTGACCGGAACCAACATTGATCTGTACAAAAAAATTCTGTTACGATTTCCGAACATCAACTTAATTGCTTCCGGCGGAATAAAAGATTTGGATGATGTGAAAAAAATGAAAGAGATTAATCCCTATGGTGTTGTAATCGGTAAAGCTATTTACGAAAACAAAATTGATTTGAAGGAGCTTGTAGAAGTTGGTAGCTAAAAGAATTATTCCATGTCTTGATATAAAAGACGGTAGAGTTGTTAAAGGTGTAAACTTTGTAAATCTTGTTGATGCCGGTTCCGCTGTTGAGCTTGCAAAACGTTACTCTGATGAAGGCGCCGACGAATTGGTTTTTCTCGACATCACCGCTTCAGTTGAAAAAAGAAAAACATTTGTTGAGTTAGTGAAAGAAATTGCTAAAGCTATCCGCATTCCATTTACTGTTGGTGGTGGAATTTCCGAATTAACCGATATCGAAAAACTTTTAAAAGTCGGCGCAGACAAAGTTTCTCTCAATACTTCAATCGTAAAAAATCCTGAGTTAATAACCAAAGCTGCTCGACAATTCGGCAGCCAGGCAATTGTTGCCGCAATTGATGTGAACATCGCAAACGGTGTGTACAAAGTTTTCATCAAAGGTGGAAGAGAACAAACGGAACTAGACGGTCTTTCGTGGTGCAAACAAGTTGAAGAACTTGGAGCTGGCGAAATTCTTTTAACTTCGATGAACAAAGATGGAACGAAAGACGGTTATGATTTAACTTTTCTTTCAAAATTAAATCAGTTGGTACATATTCCGGTCATTGCATCGGGCGGTGCCGGAAATGAAAATGATTTTCTCGACGCATTCAGCAAAGCCAATGTTGATGCGTGTCTTGCAGCTTCTCTCTTTCATTTTGATTTTTTGAAAATAAAGGATTTAAAAAGATATTTAAAAGACAACGGAATTGTCGTTAGGTTATAAAACTTAAAAGATTAGGATTATGAATATGAATAAGATTAAGAATAAGATCGACGTGGAAGAAATAAATTTTGAGAAATTAGACGGGTTAGTTCCCGCGATCATCGTTGATGCTTCCACAAAAGATGTTTTGATGCTCGGATTTATGAATAAAGAGTCCTTTGAAAAAACCTTAGAAACCGATCTTGTAACATTTTTTAGTAGAAGCCGCAAAACCTTGTGGACAAAGGGTGAAACCTCCGGCAACTTTCTTCGTTTAGTTGATATTAAACTTGATTGCGATAGCGATGCGCTGCTTGTTTACGCAAATCCGGACGGAAACACTTGCCACACCGGAGACTATTCATGTTTCGGTATTGAAAAAAATCCATCGCTTGATTTTCTCAACAAACTTTTCTCGCTGATCAAACAAAGAAAAATTGATCTTCCTGAAACTTCATACACTGCAAAGCTTTTTAAAGACGGCGCAAACAGGATTATTCAAAAAGTCGGCGAAGAAGCGATAGAAACCGTGATCGCCGCAAAAAACAGAGACAAACACGAAATCGTTAACGAAGTTTCCGATTTGGTTTACCACTTATTTGTTATGCTTGCAGAACAGGAAATAGAATTTTCGGATGTTGTGGATAATCTGAAAAAGAGAATGAAATAATTTCTCCTCCTCTATGTTCTCGAAAAAGAAAATGGTAATTTAACAGCCAAAATTTTGAAGAATTCCCCTATTTTCATTTCTTCATCACTCATTATTTTACACAGAAAGGACTAAACTTTGAAACCAAATCAGGTTGTAACTATAAATTATACATTAACGGATTCCGAAGGAGAAGTTATCGATTCCACATCAGAAGGAAAATCTTTTTCTTTCTTAAGCGGAACAGAACAAATTCTTCCAAAGCTTGAAGAAGCCATCGGCGGAATGCTTATCGGCAGTAAAAAGATTGTTGCGCTAACTGCGGCAGATGCTTACGGTGAATATTTTGATGACGCTGTTCAAGTGCTGCAGAGAAGTGAATTTCCAAAAAAAA
>JAVHOS010000247.1:0-10355 GCA_036170205.1 Ignavibacteriaceae bacterium
CTCCAATCACCGCCTTGTTCAAACGGTCCCATAAACATTAAGTACAAACGGAAAACATCGTTGCCGACATTTTTTGTGAAGTCGTCCGGATTTACAACGTTTCCTTTTGATTTCGACATCTTTGCGCCGGAGTTTGTAATCGTTCCTTGATGAACAAGCGTTTGGAACGGCTCATCGGAATTTGTTAATCCAAGATCGCGGATGAATTTGTGGATGAAGCGAGCGTACAAAAGATGCATCGTTGCATGTTCCGCACCGCCAACGTACATATCAACCGGAACAAATTTGTCAGTCAACTCTTTATCAAAAATTCCTTCGGAAAAATTTGGATTGAGATAACGGAAATAATACCACGAGGAATCAACAAACGTATCCATTGTATCGGCTTCGCGTTTTGCATCTGCACCGCATTTCGGACATTTTACATTTATGAATTTGTCATTTCTCGCAAGAGGAGAAACTCCCTGGCTTTTGAAATCAACATCGTAAGGCAATTCAACCGGCAATTCTTTTTCTTCAACTAAAACTTCACCGCAATTGTCGCAGTGAATTACCGGGATAGGTGTTCCCCAATATCTTTGGCGGGAAATCAACCAATCGCGCAAGCGGAAATTTATTTTTCTTTTTCCGAAATCATTCGCTTCGAGATATTCTATAATTTTTTGTTTCCCTTCATCCGAACGCAAACCATTAAACTTGCTTGAGTTTACCATTGTTCCAGTTTCAGTGAAAGCTTTTTTTAATTCATCACTTTTGTTTGTTCCATCTTGCAAAATTACTTTACGGATTGGCAGCTCAAACTTTGTCGCAAATTCAAAATCTCTTTCATCATGCGCGGGAACCGCCATAACACAGCCTGTTCCGTAGGTGAGCAGCGCGTAATCGGCAATCCAAATTGGAATGTGTTCACCGTTTACCGGATTAATTGCATACGCACCAATAGGAACCCCGGTTTTCTCTTTTACTGTTGAAGTCCTTTCAATCTCCGTTAATTTTCTTGTTTGATCGCGGTAGTCATCAACCGCTTTTTTGTTTTCCGCAGTAACGAGTTTATCAACTAAAGAATGTTCCGGCGCGAGGACGACATAAGTTACGCCAAATAACGTGTCGGGACGAGTTGTAAAAACCGAAATTGTCTCACCACTATTTTCAACTTTAAAATGAATTTCTGCTCCAACACTTTTTCCGATCCAGTTTCTCTGCATCAATTTTGTTTTTTCAGGCCAATGGATTGTTTCCAAACCTTGCAAAAGTTCTTCGGCATATTCAGTTATTTTGAAAAACCATTGTGTAAGATTTTTCTGAATCACCTGCGATCCGCACCGTTCGCAATTGCCATCGGAAAGAACTTGCTCGTTAGCCAAAACGGTGTTACACGATGTGCACCAGTTAACCGGCGCATTTTTTCTGTACGCCAATCCTTTTTTATAAAGCTGAATGAAGAGCCATTGATTCCATTTATAATATTCGGGAACGCACGTCATCAACTCGGCGTCCCAATCATACATGCAGCCCATATTTTTCAACTGCGAACGAATGTCGGCAATATTTTTCATTGTGCTGTCGTACGGATGAATCCCGGTTTTGATCGCAAAATTTTCTGCCGGCAAACCAAACGCATCATAGCCCATCGGTTCAAAAACATTGAAACCTTTTAATTTTTTGAAGCGCGCCCAACTATCGGTTGGACCGTAATTGTACCAATGTCCGCAGTGTAGTTTTGCACCGCTGGGATAAATAAACATTACAAGCGTGTAAAGTTTGTTCCCGGTTTTAGAAAAATCAGTTTTATAAACTTTGTTCTTTTCCCAATAGCTTTGCCATTTGGTTTCAATTTCTGCAAAAGGATATTTCATACAATTCTTTAATTAGGAGTTAGGAATTTGAAATTAATTGTGAGCAAATTTACCGAAAAACAGAGGGAATTCAAATGAGAGGAAAGCAATAAATACGTTTATTCTAATAGTCTTTTAAGGAGTTCTTCTTTAGAGATTTTAAAATGTTCGGCAACATCTTTTAGAATGCTATTCAGAGTTCCGATTTTGATAGGATTATGGTTTGGAATTGTAAGATGATGCTGTCCGTTCATAGTTGTAGTCAACCTGATGTGGCTACCAGTCTGGCGAGAAATTTCGTATCCAATTTTGGAAAGAAGTTTTATTAATTGATCTGCGCTAAAATCTCTCGGGAGTTTCATGCAGCTAAAATTTCTTCTTTAACGTAATGAAGGCGGATGATTTTGGGAGATTGTCCCTCTTCAAAATGACAAGAAACAGCTTCTTTAATGTTTTTTTTCAATTCTTCAATTGTTTCTGCTTCAGTAAATATTGATTCTCCCAACGCCTTGGCTTCAAATCCACCATCATTCGATTCTTCGATTATAAAAATTATTTCGTTCATAAGTAAAAACTCTTTTTGTTTCTTCTAAATATAAGACTATTTAAAACTTCAATCCATACCAGACAACATCGGGATAAACTTTTACCGCCGGCATCGGGAAATGGTAAAAGTTTAAATATTTTTTTATGAATTTTAGGAAAGAAGAATTTCCTGGAAGTTCATCAACATTTAAGTCTAAAGCAAAATAAATTTCTCGATGGCGGGAGTCTGTGTCAAATCCTTTTACTGAATGCCCGATTGCAACGTTTAAAAATATCGGATAATATTTCCTGACTTCATCCGGTAAATAATTTGCGATCGAAATGCTGAGCCAATGATACGTGCTTTCGTAATCATCAAAGATAACTTTGTTTGAATCGTTCTTAAATCGCCCGGATGGAAAGAAACTGATTTTGAGATTGAAATTTTTTAACTGTGGAAATGTATATTGAAGATATGGGTAAGCAGAACCCAAAACATTTGCAGAAAAATCTCCCCAGCTAAATCCCCACTGTTTGGAAAATCCATCCTTTATTTCAGTGAACGATTGATAGATTAATGCTGTGATTCCACCGTAGAGAAGGCTTTGCTCTTCACGAACGCCGCTCCAAACAAAAGCGTCGGCATAAATATTTGCTGCTAACATCGGGAAATAAAAATGTCCGAATTTATCGGCGCCAAGTGCGTAAGACCAATCTTCTTTCCAATTGAAATGAAATGAACTTTTTTCTCCCTTCCACCAAAGATTTTTCTGAAATGCTTGTCCATAAATGAAACCACCGAGAGTTGCCGTGCCAATAAAGGAGAGTTTGTAATAATTTATTTTGGAAGTATCTGTGCGAAGACTGTCTTGCGGTTGCAGTGAGGAAATAAATAACAAAATAATTGAAATTGTTTTCATTCTTCCAACAAAAATTTAAACGGCATAGCAGAGAAAAACATTATATTTGCGAAAGAAATATCACTAAAAAAGAAAATTAAAAAAAAGAATGATGCAGCTTTTTCCTTCAACGTATTTTACCTATAAGAATAATCAACTTCACTGTGAAGATGTTCCGGTTGCCGAAATAGTTAATCAAGTCGGAACGCCGACGTACATTTACAGCAAAAAATATTTTGAAGATGCTTACAAAGAATTTGATGCGGCATTTCATGAAATTCCTCATAAAATATTTTATGCGGCAAAATCGAATTTCAACTTAAGCGTAATTAAAACTTTTTTACAGCTTGGCAGCGGAGCAGATGTTAATTCCGAAGGAGAACTTTACCGTGCATTAAAAGCCGGAGCTAAGCCGGAAAATATAATTTTAACCAGCGTTGGAAAAACAAAAAGAGAAATTGAACTCGGTCTTGAACATGATGTTTTGATGATCAAAGCGGAATCTGAAGAAGAAATTTATTTAATAAATGAAATCGCTTCTTCAATGAATAAGGTTGCGCGGGTGGCAATCCGGGTTAATCCCGACGTTGATGCAAAAACTCATCCCTACATCTCCACTGGACTTTCTGAAAACAAATTTGGTGTAGATAGAGAAACAGCTTTAAAAATTTTCCGAATGCAAAATGAAATAAAAAATGTTAAGTTCACCGGAATTGATATGCACATCGGTTCCCAGATCACCAGCATTTCTCCCTTTGTTGAAGCGGTTGAAAAGCTTGCCAATCTTTTCTTCATTATTAAAAAAGAAGGAATTGAGTTAAAACACTTTGATATCGGCGGCGGAATAGGGATTCAATATAAAGATGAAAAACCGTTTACTATTCAGGAATATGCTAAAGCGATTCTTCCGATTTTGAAAAGTCTAAATTGCGAAATAATTTTTGAACCTGGAAGATATTTAACAGCAAATGCAGGAATTCTGGTGACCGAAGTTTTGTACACAAAGAAAAACCAAAAGAAAAATTTTGTTGTTGTTGATGCCGCAATGACCGACTTGCTGCGCCCAAGCATTTACGGCGCATATCATCACATTCAACCGACAACTCTTGATGAAACAAAAAGAGAAATCGTTGCTGATGTTGTTGGTCCTGTTTGCGAAAGCGGAGATTTTCTTGCAAAGAAAAGAACGATTCAAAAAAGCGAACATGGGGATTTGCTCGCCGTAATGTCTGCCGGCGCATACGGAATGGTGATGGCGTCAAACTATAACGCGCGGAGAAGACCGGCGGAAATTTTAGTTGATGGCAATACTTTCAAAATAATCCGGGCGCGCGAGACTTTTGAACATCTTTTGTGGGATGAAGAAAATTATTTATAAAAAATTAAAATTATGAAACGAAGAAGTTTTCTAAACACAATTACTGCGGCGGCAACCGTTGCAGCGTTACCAAATTTTTCTTTCCCTTCTGAAAAAACCAGGATAATAAAACCGAAAAAATTAAAAGTTGGCGATACCATCGGGTTAGTTTCTCCCGGCGGATTTATTACCGAAGCGCAGCTTGAAGAAGCAAAAGCAAATATGATCTCGCTTGGCTTTTCTGTCGTCGCAGCAAAAAACATTTTGCATACCAATGGATATTTTGCCGGAACCGATAAAGAACGTGCAGAGGATTTACATGAAATGTTCGGCAATAAAAAAGTTAACGGCATCGTTTGTGTACGCGGCGGATACGGCTGCTCGCGCACTTTAGATTTTTTAGATTTTGATTTGATTAAACGAAATCCAAAAGCGCTAATCGGTTACAGCGATATTACGGCTTTGTTGTATGGAATTTTTGCCGAGACCGGATTAGTGGGTTTTCATGGACCTGTAGCAACTTCTACTTTTAACAAATTTAGCGTAAATAATTTTAAGAGCGTCTTGATGAATCCGCAAACAAAACTAACTCTGCAAAGCGCCGAAGAAGACGCAGCTAAGAGTGAATACAAACCATTTGTAATCCGTCATGGAAAGGCTGAAGGAAAACTTGTAGGCGGAAATTTGTCTATTGTTGCTTCGTTGATCGGAACAAAATATGACGTTGATACAAAAGGAAAAATAATTTTTTTGGAAGAAGTCGGTGAAGAGCCATATCGTGTTGATCGCATGTTGACGCAAACGATTCAATCCGGAAAATTCAAACAAGCTGCCGGAGTAGCGCTTGGAGTTTTCAGCAAATGCGAATCAAAACCGGATGAATCGGGAATCGCAAATTCCTTTTCTCTTTCCGAAGTTTTGCGTGAACGATTATTTCAGTTGCGAATTCCGGTTCTTTATGGTTTGTCGTTCGGACATATTGTTAATAAATTTACTTTGCCGTTTGGAATTAACGCGGAGCTTGATGTTGATAATCAGAGCCTAACGCTGCTTGAGAAAGCGGTTGTTTAATTATTTGTTAAATCAGTGAGAGAAAGACTATGAAAGTAAGATCGTTTATTATTTTTTGTTTTGCAGCGCTGTCATTTTCAGGCTGTTTGGTTTATCAAAAAGTGGCGTATGAAATATCTGTAGATGGGAAAAAATCCGGTGAAGCCAAAGTAACTTTTTTCGATCTTAAATCGGATGCGCTTGGCAATAAAGAGTTTAATGAAGACAAAGAAACTCTTTTCAATAAATTAATGAAGAGCGATGAATTTGTCCTTTCGCAAAAGGAGGAAGGAAAGGAAATCATCGGTAGAAAACTTTTTGTGGAAGATAAAAACCTCAACGGTGAAGTTAGTTTTAAGTTCCAGGATGTAAATGTGGTTGAGGGAATTCAGTTCCAAGACGGATATTATTTCTTGACGGTTCAAGAGGGCGATAGTATTATTTCTACAAACGGAACCATTATGCCCGCGAAAAATTTTAAAAGAATTATCTGGGGAGAACACGAAAGAATATTGAAGTTCGAGATGCTAACCGATGTTAATCTTGATGATTTGCGCGAACTCGCTCCGTTTTATAAACCGAATAATTAAAAAAGATCCATGGCTAAACTTCTTTCGCATCTTGTAATTTGTTTTTTGTTTTTTGGAATTTCTCCCCGTGTATGTTGAAGTAGTTTTTCCGCTGCCGTTTAACAAAGCCTTTACTTACAAGGTTCCCGGTGAATTTGAAGAACAAGTTCAAGTTGGTGTAAGAGTAGTTGCGCCATTCGGCAAACGGGTTTTAACGGGATTCATTGTCTCGGTTCTTGAAGAAACTTCCGTAACTGAAAAATTAAAAAATATTTACGATGTGCTTGACGCTGTTCCAATCTTTGATTCCACTTCAATTAAATTTTATGAATGGCTTTCCGAATATTATCTTTCGTCGCTCGGCGAAGCGTTCAGACTTGCAATCCCGCCGGGAACGGATGTCCAATCAAAAAAAAGTTTTTCTGCGGATGTTGATTTTGCAAGGCGATTATTAGACGACGGTAAAAAAAAATCTCCGATCCAAAAAACGCTTTTGAAAATATTTTCGGAAAACCAGGCTATCAGTTATCACCAACTTCAAAAAAATGCTAAAAGAAAAAACCTTCTTTCACCACTCCGTACGCTGGAAAAAATGGGTGTGATTACAATCCATGATGAAACAGAGAAAGCGAAAGTCCGCGTTAAAACAATTCTTTCCGTTAAACTTTTAAAATCTACCGAAGATGTTTACGAGTTCATTCCATCGATAGAAAAGAAATCGCCAAAACAAGTTGATGTTTTACTGAAACTCATTTCCGGGCAGCATGAAATGCCGCTGCAACAACTGTTGAATGAAACAAAAGCTTCCGCCGCAACGATAAAGGGATTAGAGAAAAAAGAAATTGTTACCGTTGTTAAAAAGCAGATCGAGCGAACGTTTCAAGAACCTTATTCAGAAGATTTGATTGACTTTGCGTTAACTTCCGATCAGAACAAAGTGCTGGATGAAGTTTATCCATTTCTCCAAAATCAAGTATTCAAAGTTTTTCTTTTGCACGGAGTAACCGGCAGCGGTAAAACACAAGTGTATATTGAGCTCGTTAAAAAAGTTTTAGCACTTGGCAAAACAGTAATTATTCTTGTTCCCGAAATTGCATTAACGCCGCAAATGACAGCCCGGTTAACTAATAATTTTAAAGGAATTGTCTCTGTAATCCACAGCAAAATGTCGCCGGGTGAACGGTTTGATTCGTGGCAAAACATTTTAAATGAAAAATCGCAAGTAGTAATCGGCGCTCGCTCCGCACTGTTTTCGCCTTTGAAAAATATCGGATTAATAATTGTTGACGAAGAACATGACGGCAGTTATAAGCAGGATGAAACTCCGCGTTACAACGGAAAAGACGCGGCATTGATGCGGGCAAAATTTTCCGTCTGTCCGGTTTTACTTGGCTCTGCTACACCATCCGTTGAGAGCATGTATCTTGCAACAGCAAAAAAATATCATTTGCTAAATCTTCCCGTGCGTGTAGATGATGCAAAACTTCCGAAGATCACTCTGGTGAACATCAATGATGAAAAGAAGTTGAACCGGATGGAAAGTTTTTTTTCTAAAACGCTGCTTGAAAAAATTGAAGAACGATTGAAGAAAAAAGAAGGAGTGATCATTCTTCAAAATAGGCGAGGATTTGCTACGCAGATTTATTGCGTTGAGTGCGGACAAATAGAAACGTGCGACAACTGTTCCGTTTCACTCGTCTATCACATTAACGAAAACACGCTTCATTGTCACTACTGTGGATTTGCAAAAGAAGCGCCGTCGGCTTGTAATCATTGCGGATCGCCGCATCTGAAATATTTCGGAACAGGCACGGAACGTGTTGAAGATGAGCTTGCTTATTATTTTCCGAACGCCGTTCTTGAACGGATTGATTCAGATGCGATTTCTAAAAAGGGAAATTTGGGAACGATTCTTTCTAATTTTAAAAGCGGCGCAATTGATATTCTCGTGGGCACACAAATGGTCGCAAAGGGAATGGATTTCTCCCGCGTTACGCTGGTTGGTGTTATCTCTGCCGAAACAAATTTATGGCTTCCCGATTTCCGCGCGGATGAACGGACATTCCAGCTTTTAACACAAGTAAGCGGAAGAGCCGGAAGAAGCAAAATTGAAGGAGAAGTGGTAATTCAAACGCAAAACGATAAACATTTTGTACTGCAAAAAGTTTTGAAAAATGATTACGACGGTTTTTATAAAAAAGAAATCTTTGACCGTGAACACCGCGGTTACCCGCCGTTTATGCGCCTTGCAGTAATTGAAGCGAAAGATAAAGAAGAGAAAAAAGCGCTCGGCGCGATGAAAGAATTTTACAACGAGTTGCTTGCGTTCAAAAAATATTTAAAAATTACCTCGCCAACTTCAGCGGTTCTTGCAAGACTTAAAGGTGAATATCGCTTTCAAATTGTTTTAAAAACCGATAGAATAACTGATCCTTCCGGAAGTATTTTAAGGAAGGCAATTTCTGAATCATTTACGCGGTACAACCGGAAAACGATATTTAAAGATGTAAAAATCTTTTTTGATATTGACCCGCAAAGTATTTTATAAGATGAAAGGAATGCAGAACAATTTTCAATTATTCTGCATTCAACATTCAATAATTTTAAGCGAAGTTTTGTAGGAATGGCACCGATTTCATCAAGAAGAAGAGGATAAAGCTCCAAACAATCCAGGCACCGAAAATAAAATAATAATATTTTTTCGAGTCACCTGCGTTAAAGAGTTTTGTCATTCCGAGTGCAACTACAAAGTACATCCAAATAGAAAAGACGTCTAATTTTGCAAGGAGAAATCCTGCGAATGTTTTCGTATCGACAGAAAACAACGTTGCCGCAGAAACGTCACGCGCCATTTTTCCGGTAAACAAAGCAAAGATGGTTACAAGCGCCATGCTAATGATGCCGATGTAACTTGTTAATCCGGTTGTAACCAATACATGTTGAAATGTTCCATCTGCTTTAAAAATAAATTTGATGATGAGAAAGTAAAATCCGGCGATGATGAGATAAGCGATAAAACCGATTACCAGAATACTAATAGCCGTAAAAACTTTACCGATCGTTCCGCCCATTTTATCCATCTGATCTTCGATGGTTTGCTGTTGTTCTTCGGCTTGTTGTTTTGTAAGCGTTCCTTTATCAACTTGTTCTTGCAAACGTTTTTCAATCGCATCCATCTGCTTCTGTTTCATCTCGGCTTTTATCTGCGGATTTCCCATCATTATAAACTGAGAAATGATAATGACCACGAACATGGCTAAAACGGGAAGCAGCCAGTCAATTGTTTTGATTGGAAATTTTGCGATACTTTCAAACGTTTTCCCCGGTTCGGAAAAGACGCCGACAAGTTTATCGGAATGACTTAATTCCGGTTCTACATTTTCAACCGGCACTTGATCGGGTTGCTGTGGATTCTCAAATTCGCTCATGGTTTACTCCATTTTAGTTGAAATAAATTTATCTTCAAATAAAAATTAATGCAATTCAAGTTAAAGACAAATCAAAATCTCAATTCCTTTTATTTGTCTCTCAAAAGCTAATGAAGTAGTTTACTGATAATATTTTAAAAATTTAGTAAGAAAAGTTTTATGAAAACCATAATCGAACCATTCAAAATAAAATCAGTTGAACCGATACGTTTTACAACAAGAGAAGAGAGGGAAGTAATTTTAAAAGATGCGGGATACAATCCCTTTCTTATCCACGCAGATAATGTGCTTATCGATTTACTTACCGATAGCGGAACTTCCGCAATGAGCGCCGCGCAATGGGCGGGAATTATGCAAGGCGATGAATCTTATGCCGGATCAAAATCTTTTTACCGTTTTGAAGAAGCGATAAGAAAAATTACGGGAATGAAATTTATTATTCCAACACACCAGGGAAGAGCGGCGGAAAAAATTCTTTTCTCAATTGTTGGCGGAAAAGGTAAACATTTTCCGAATAATACGCACTTTGATACTACCCGCGCAAACATTGAGTTTTCCGGCGCCGAAGCAGATGATTTTCTAAATGAAATTGGAAAGCATCCCGAAATTCGCGCCGACTTTAAAGGAAATATGGATGTTGAAAAACTTGAAAAATTCATTCAAGAAAAAGGGAAAGAAAATATTCCTCTTTG
>JAVHOS010000248.1:0-2057 GCA_036170205.1 Ignavibacteriaceae bacterium
TTAATGTAATTACGGCACCATTTGCATCTTTTGGTAATAGATCTTCCAATTGTTTTAACAATCCGTCAATTTCTACCATTGTACCTTCAGCTACACCATCACCATCATAGTCTTTAAGGGAATTATTCTTCCCGATTTCATCGAAGGAGGTAATTCCATTGTGGCATGTGCCAGAACTGCAACCTGTTGTTTTATCAACACCATTTTGCACCATTTTCATTGAGTGATCTGAGTTATACGTTCTCATCGGCATATGGCAGGTAACACAAGCATCGGGGACAACACCTGCATGAGTTGTAAGTCCTTGAAGAGAAGCTAAACCGAAATCATAAGCATTTTGTCCTAAGAACATATCTGCAACCGGGCTATGATGAGGCCCAAGTCTCGATCCCCATTTTGCCGGAGGATTTGCGCTAATATAAGGATCAATAACAGTTTTTGAATTACTTCTATTTCTATGGCAATTCATACAAAGTTGACCTTTACCACCCATCCCAGCAGGAACAACATAACCATTTGCTAAAGGAGTAGATGACATTGTTCTTAATTGATTTGGATTAGTTGCGTCATGTGGATCATGGCATGTAGCACAAGCAATTGAGGGAAGATTATCTGTGCTAACATCATAACCAGGAGCTGCGGGGTTTGCAATATATTTTGCTAATGCTGCCCCGGTATGGCAAGGATAACAATCAGTTCTACTTGACTCCATACCACTTGCAGGCATAGTAGCATGAGCTGATTCTTTCCAATATTGCCCGCCCATATGATGAGTAGGAGCGTCATGGCATTGCAAGCAAACACCAGCAGCATAACTCTTTCCAATTTTAGCTATAACTCCCATATGATCAGCTCCAGCGCCATGGCAGCTTTCGCAACCAATAGTAGCTGTTGTTTTTACTGTTGCGTATGGAGCCGTACCAAGAAGATTCCATCTTGTTTGATCACCATAAGGAATTAGGAAAGAATTTCCGGAAACAGTTGCACCTTGATACCAGGTTGTATCCCAACCGGTTGCATGGGCAGTATAGCCAAAATTTCCGTTATTTGCGGTAACATCATAACCAGTGGTATGGCAAGAAGCGCATGTTTTACCATATACGCCCATAAAATTGGTGGCTGCAGTATTTTCGAGCATACCGGAGATTGCTTCTTTATAAATCATAGCATGACCGGTTCCTTGCCAAGCAGTATTTTGAGCGCTATGGCAAGTTGCGCATTGCACACCAGACGACAAAGAGCCCATAAAAGTACTCGCAAAAATTGTGTCAACTGCAGTTTTAGCGCCGCTGTTTACAGAAACTTGAACAATGTATTGTCCAGGTACATCAGGTTTAAAGCGAGCATCCATTCTGTTGGATGTATCAAATGCCGCAATTGAGCCACCTGGTTGTGCGGTAATTGACCATGCAAATGAAGTTACGGCGGTAGCGCCGGAACCGGTAGTATCAGCAACAAAATAGGCTGTTGCCCCTTTACCCATAACTCGTAAACCAGTTGATACCGGACCAACCCATGGGGTTAGTTTAATATCTGCGGGGGATTTTGCTACGCGTTTAACAGTTACCGTTTGAGGAAAAGCTAAACTTGCAGCAAAGAGAGCGAAAAAGAAGAAACGTATATATCGTTTCATAAATGTCCTCTAAGTTTATTGTGAACATGTAAGTTAATTGCGTTGCCAAACCAACAAATAGTGTTCCATAGAAAACAATGCGAAATAATTGATAATATTTCTTTTAGATGCGGAAAGGAGTTTCATCATTTTCAAGTTCAATAAATTACTTCTCTACTAAAAGAACCCTTGTTTTTAAGCAATATTCAGCGTTTATTCTCACTTTTCATTATGCATGTGTTTTGTTTTATCAACTCTTACTGTTTTAGAAATACGTTTAATTAGCAAGTAACTTAAATATTTGTCCAAAGTTTTGAGTATAGAAGGAGTATACCAGCAACGGTTTTATAGTATGGATTGAGTATGAAACGAGTATGGATTGAGTATGAACTTAGTATGATTTGAGTATGGATTAAGTATGACCCGAGTATGAAAAACGATGGTT
>JAVHOS010000249.1:0-2046 GCA_036170205.1 Ignavibacteriaceae bacterium
CCGCCGAGAACTAAAACTTTTTTGTTTTGAATGTCCATTGACGAACCTTATTATAATTGTAAAATAATATTTGTTACAAAATTACAACCGATGAATTGGAAAACCTAAGTCGGCAACATTGCACAGCATTCTATATATTTGCGTTATGAATATAAACCAACTGCAAAAACTCGCTTCTAAAAAAAAGAAAACTATTATCGGACTTATGTCCGGCACTTCGCTCGACGGTGTTGACGCAGTATTAATTGAACTTTCCGGCAGCGGTACAAAAACAAAGATCAAGCAACTGGGTTTTATCACCCATCCTTTCCCCCGCGGATTGAAGAGGAAACTACTCGAAAACTCAACATCAAATGCCGGTAACGTTACCAATATTTGCAAACTAAATTTTCTTATCGCGTATCTTTTCGCTGATGCTGTAAAAGAACTTTGCAAAAAAAGTAAGTTTAATTTAGCCGATGTTGATTTGATTGGTTCGCACGGACAAACCATTCAGCATCTTCCGCAGAAGAAAAATTATTTCGGTCACATTTTCGGTTCAACCTTGCAAATTGGCGACCCAAGCGTAATAGCAAAATTAACCGGAGTTCTTACTATAGGCGATTTCAGAACCGGTGATGTTGCCCTTGGCGGACAAGGCGCGCCGCTTGTTCCTTATTTTGATTATCTCATGTTTCACTCGGATAAAAATAATAGAGCGTTACTAAACATCGGAGGCATTTCTAATATCACTGTTTTAGATAAAAAAGGAACTGCTTCCTCTGTTATCGCTTTTGATACCGGTTCGGGTAACATGCTGATTGATCTGTTGGTAAAGAAATATTTTAATGTTGATTTTGATGCGAACGGAAAGATTGCTTTTTCGGGAAAAATTAATAACGAGTGTTTTAACGAATTAAAGAAGCGCGATAAATTTATTGAGAAGAAAATTCCCAAATCAACCGGGCGCGAATATTACGGAGCAGAATTTTTATCTCCCTTGCTTAAAAAATTTCGCAGCGTACCGAAAGAAGATTTGCTCGCTGCAGTTACAGATTTTACTGCTTACGGCATCTACCGGAATTATGAAAAATTCATTCATAACGAAACAGAAATTTCCGAATTGTTCGTAAGCGGTGGCGGAGCAAAAAATACGTTCGTAATGAACTCACTCAAAAACTATTTCGGCAATTCGGTAGAAGTTAAAAATGTAAACCATCTTGGTGTTTCATCCGACGCAAAAGAAGCAATTTGTTTTGCGGTTCTGGCAAACGAAACCTTGGCAGGCAATTCTTCAAACATTCCGCGGGTTACCGGGGCATTAAAAACGACCATATTGGGAAAGATTTGCCTTCCATAAATTGTAACGTTTCGTTACACGTGTAACATTACGTTACACACCACTTGTAACGTTTCGTTACACCTCAAAAAATCACTCTTTGTTTTTTAAGCCAAAACAAACTTTATCTTTTGGCACTAATATTGTTAAGTTAAAAGGTATGCTACTTACAACTTAAAATTAACATCTTGGGCTGAATGAAAACGTTTTTTAGTTCTGAACAAAATAACTTCTCCTTATCTGCACCTTACATTTTGCCCGTGCAGCGACTTATCACTCGCTACTTTCCACTTGTTACCTTTATCGAAAAGGCTTTATGAAAAAATACTTCCTCTCATTAGTAATTATAAGTTTTGTGCTGTTTAACCCTGGCTGTAAAAAAGCCCCAACAGAACCAAACGCAACTGCAACCCTAAGCATAGAAGATGTCTCATGCACCGAAGCTTGGGTAAAAATAACAACCACCAATTACCAAACACCAAACACGCTAACCCTCTTTGTGAACGATAAAGCCGACCAAAACATTACTCTCGTAAGCAGTGATACGTTAATATATGTGGACTCTCTCCTCCCCAACCAGAGTTATAAAATAAAAGCAGCCTTTGTTACTAACAACCAACAGCAAACCACCAATGAAGTAATTGCTAAGATGATGGATACCACCAACCACAATTTTAACTGGCAAACATTTACCTTTGGCGGCGATGCTGGAAGTAGTGGACTAAGTG
>JAVHOS010000250.1:0-2514 GCA_036170205.1 Ignavibacteriaceae bacterium
CGCAAGAATAATTTTCTGTTTATCGCTTTGAAAATCAAACAGAAGTATCTAAGTTTCATTTAAATGAAAGGAATCGTATGAGTGGAACATTATCAGTTCTAATTTTTTCGGAGTCGCGCGAATCTGAAGGACTCTATCATGCGCTTGCATCGGAATTTCAAGCGCAGATTCTTATAAAACCAAAGACTAAAAATAATCTTGCTTTAGTAATGGAGCGAGAATATAATTTGATTATTGATGAAGTTCAAAATCCAGTTTTAAGCGAGATTGAATTTGTCGATTTAATAAATGAAGCAGCTCCAAATATTCCCATCCTGTTAATTTCTTCGTTCTTTTACGATACAAAAGATATTGTGTTCGGTAAAAAAATCGCCGGATTTATTTTAAAACCTTTAACCTTTGAAAAGCTTCAGGCTGAAGTAAAAACCATTTTTAATAAAGAAGCGGAACCTGCTAAGGAAGTAGTGGTTGAACAGTTGGGAGCGCCGCAAGTAGATTCAATCGTTTCGCAAAATAAACGACTCTCCGTTTTATTTGAAATTTCAAAAAGTATAAACTGTATTAAAGATTTTGATAAAATGCTGCTTCATATTGTTGAAGTTGCCGCAAATTCTCTTAGCGCAGAACGGGCAACTCTTTTTATTGTTGATAAACAAAAGAAGGAATTGTGGTCTAAATCGGGAATCGGAATTCATCAAAAAGAAATTAGAATTCCGATTGATACTGGAATTGCAGGAGAGGTAGCTTTGAGTAACGAATATCAAATTATCGATAATCCGTACGCACATCCAAAGTTCAACCAAAAAGTAGATAGAGTAACCGGCTACCGAACGAGAAATATTCTTTGCGTTCCGATGGCAAATATAAACGGTGACGTGATCGGAGTTTTTCAAATCCTTAATAAAAAAAATGGAACGTTTACGCCGGATGACGCACAATTTCTAAGCGCGATGGCGGTAAGCACCGGAATTGCGATTGAAAATTCTTTGTTGCGCGAAGAATTAAAACAACAGTTAGATAAAATAAAAACTTCGTACGACGAACTTTACATAGCGCAAAACCAAATGGTTAAAGAAGCAAAGATGGTTCATACTTTATATCTTATTCACAAAATAAAAGATCTTCTTTTTGCACCGGAACAGTTCGACAAACTCGTCAATGACTTGAAATCCGTTAAAAGTTTTCAAGAGGTGATTGATACGGTAAAAAGTTTTAAAGAAAATAGTTTATTAAAAATTGAAACTGCCGAACAAGAAATTAAAAAATCGATTTAACACTCACCAAGTTTCTTAATGGAGATTTTATGAAATTTTTCTGCCTGCTTTTCCTGATGATTGGTTTATCTTCCGTTATAAAACCGCAAACCTCTCTCTACATGCCGCTTGATATAAAAAAAGCATACACTAATGGCACTAGAAATTATGACGGAACTCCCGGCAAAAACTACTGGCAGAACTCGGCGGACTATAGCATAAACCTTCTAGTATTCCCCAATGAAAAACTGCTTAAAGGAACTGAAACAATTTCATATTTTAATAATAGCCCTGATACGCTGAAAGAAATCGTTTTTCGGCTCTATCAAAATATTTACCAACTTGGAGCGCCGCGTGAGTTCAGAATAAACAAAAAAGATTTGCACGACGGAATCAAAATCAGCGAAATGAAAATCAATAATGTTAGTTTTACTCCCGATACTGCAAAAGCTGTTTCCTTTAATGCGACAGTGATGAAAGTAGCTTTACTCGAAAGTCTTCTACCGCACACTTCTTTAAATCTTGGTTTTAGATGGGAAGTAACGCTTCCTTCCGAAACAACAATTCGCATGGGTGTTTATGATTCTACTACTGCAATGGTAGCTTACTGGTATCCGCAAGTTTCGGTTTATGATGATATTAACGGCTGGGATACCGATCAATACACCGGTAGCCAGGAATTTTATAATGATTTTAATAATTATGACGTGACAATCGAAATCCCAAATACTTTTTGTGTTTGGGGAACAGGAATTTTACAAAACTCCGCTGCAATATTTTCCTCCAATATTTTTGAACGGTACCAAAAAGCGCAAAACTCAGAGCAAGTTGTAAAAATTATCAGTAAAGAAGATTTAGGCAGGGAAAATTTTAATCGAACTTCAGTTTCAAATAAATGGAATTATTCGGCAAAAAATGTAACTGATTTTGCTTTCTCTTATTCCGATCACTATCTATGGGATGCAGTAACGGCAATTGTTGATTCAACCACGATGAGAAAAACGCTGATCTCTGCTGCATACAATCAAAAATCGGAAGATTTTTATGAGGTAGCGGATATTGCAAAACAAATAATTCAATCCTACTCTTTTAGTTTTCCGGCAATTCCTTTTCCTTATCCGCGCATGACGGTTTTTAACGGGCAAGGCGGAATGGAATTTCCAATGATGGTAAATGATGGCACGTCCAGACAACGTGGCGGAACCGTTTATTTAACCGCGCATGAAATCGGGCACACTTACTTCCCTTTCTTTATGGGAAC
>JAVHOS010000250.1:2614-8766 GCA_036170205.1 Ignavibacteriaceae bacterium
TTTTTACGAGACGCTGTTGGGAACGAAACTTTTTTAAAAGGACTACATGAATATGTTAATCGCTGGCACGGGAAGCATCCTCTTCCTTATGATTTTTATTTCTCTTTCAACAGCGCTCTCCATCAAGATTTAAGCTGGTATTGGAAGCCCTGGTTCTTTGAATTTGGTTTCCCCGATTTAGCTTTAAAATCGGTTTCGGTTAAAAAGAATAAAGTGAAAATTGAAGTTGATAAAATCGGTTCGATGCCAATTCCTGTTGCAATTAAATTGGTTTATGAAGATGGAAAAGCAAAAGAGTTTTTTGAACACACGAATATTTGGAAAGATGGAAAGTCAGTAAAAGAATTTTCTTATCCGCTTGAAGGAGAATTGTTAAAAGTTGAACTTGGGAGAGATGAAATTCCTGATGTTGATAAATCCAATAATGTTTTTGAAGTTAGGTAGAATCTACCCAAAATGGATATGGAAAAAGTTCGCGAATATTGTCTAAAGAAAAGTGGTGTAACTGAATCTCTTCCATTTGACGAAGATACACCAGTCTATAAAGTTATGGGCAAAATGTTTTGCCTGGCTAATCTTACTCCTCCGCTTTCAATTAATTTGAAATGCGATCCGGAAAAAGCTGTTGAACTACGAGAAAAATTTGATGATGTTCAACCCGGTTACCACATGAGCAAAGTTCATTGGAACACGATTTTTCTTTCTTCGAGTATCCCAGACAAAATAATTTGTGAATGGATTGATGACTCATATAATTTAGTCGTATCAAAACTTTCAAAGAGCGATAAAGAAAAACTGGTAAAGAAATAATGTTGTTTATTGTAAGTACACCCATCGGAAATTTGAAAGACATTACATTCCGCGCCATTGAAACACTTGGGGCAGTAGATTTTATTATCTGTGAGGACACGCGAGTTTCTTCTCATCTTTTAAATCATTATCAAATTAAAAAAGAATTGATTTCTCTGAACGCATTTAACGAAGAGAATAAAATAGAATATATTTTGGGGAGAATAAAAGTCGGACAAAAAGCCGCTTTGATTTCCGACGCCGGGACACCAACAATCTCAGACCCGGGCAATAGGTTGATTTCAGCAGCCATTCATCAAGGTATTACGATCGTTCCCATTCCCGGTGTTTCTGCTGTTACCACCGCCCTTTCCATTGCCGGTTTACCAACGGATGCTTTTGTTTATGAGGGATTTCCGCCGCAAAAAAAAGGAAGACAAAAATTTCTCTTCAGTCTTGCTACAGAAGAACGAACAATTGTTTTATATGAATCAACTTACCGCATCCACAAACTTCTCGATGAATTAAACAAATATATGCCTGAGAGAATTATTGTTGTTTGCCGCGAGCTAACAAAAAAATTTGAGGAAGTATTGCGAGGTAAAGCTGAAGAGTTGATTTCTAAAATCGGTGATAGAGAATTAAAAGGAGAAATTGTTGTAATAATTTCTCCCCTAAAATGGATTGAAAAAAAAATTGAAGATGAATGAATCTTAGAATTAAGTGTTATAACGTGAGTTGTAAGATTAATTGCTCTTTTTTTGTAATCATACCGTGGTTATGCTGCTGAAAATGACTTGTGCTAAAGTTACAAACGAGCGCTTCTACAATTTCCCTACGATTTTCAATTTTGCCACCCGAATGATAAAAGTGATCTCTGGTTACGATATTGAATTTGTTCCAATACTTACCAATCATTTCATTCTCTCTCCAATCATTATGATGCCAAGTAGAAAGAATAAATTTTGCTTTTGTCTTGCTTAATAGATTAAACAAAAGCTCCTCATCCTGTTCTGTCCAGCCATTGAAATAGTCGACATAACGGCCGTAATAGGGGGGATCACAATAAATTATATCGTTCTCTGAAGCCATCGGAATTATATCTGCAAAAGATTTGTTGTAAAAAGTCCAATCGGGTTCAGGTTGAATAATTTGTGCTGCCATCAGAACTTGATTTGTAATTTTGGTAACATACGCTTGAGCAAAACGGTCAGGCTTTTTGCAAAACGGGATATTCCAATTCCCTTTTTTCCCAAATCGCATCATTCCATTAAATCCGGCGCGTGAAAGGAAAAGAAAATCATAAGGGGAAAATTCAGAGTTAAATCTTTTTCTTACTTTTAGATAATGTTCATATCCGTTATTTTCCGCAATACGCAACAAGTCACCTTCTTGAATCAGATACTCCTTTACAGAGGCAGCGGTAATCGTTTTTTCCTGGAGTCCTTTATAAAAATTGATGATGTGAGGATTCGTATCATTCAAAATCGCTTTTTTGCAATGAGAATTAAAAGCGACTACACCGGTACCAAGAAATGGTTCTATCCAAATGCCGTTTGTTTTTGGTGCTAAATCCATTATCCAGGGAACAAGTTTTGTTTTGATCCCTTGACTTTTAATAGGTGGTACAAAAACTCTCATTACACTTTTTTCTCAGTTGTTTTTGTGTTGATCATTCCTAAAAGTTCAGTTTTACCTTTGAATTCTAAAAAATCTTTCAGCGAAGTAATTTTTATTGTATTACCATTTCTAATCATTGTTGCTGTTCCGTAGTTCATCCAATATTCGTCGAACCATTCCTCACCTAATTTGCTGAAAATACCATTCTCTTTTTTTAAGTCCTCTATATCAATGATTGAACCAATGTTAGCAGTGTTACCTGAACCTTGTTTATCGCTTGCAATTTTCCATTTCTCTGCAGCAAAAAAGTCAAAGTCTTTTATTACTGAAGTAATTGATTTTAGATTTTTAACCGTTGTTACTTTCCGTTTACCAATTTTCTTTTTTGGCAGTTCAGATTCCTCTAACAGTTCCTCTACTTGATATATTTCTGTTTCTTCGATATCATCATTAAAATCTATTCTTGTGTAAATTATACCTAAACAATAATGCCCTAAATATTGAGAGTATGGGAACTGAATATTCTTATCCTTATCTCTTTCCTTAAAATAACTTCCATGGCTACCTAAAGTAAAACCGGCAGTTTTATGGTTCCTGCGAAATGTAGTTTTGATATCCAAGGCAAATTTCACTTTATCATTTTTTTTATGGATGAAAGTTAAATCCGGATACCAATTTTGCTTTTCAGCAAGAATGACTTTATAACCAATACTTTCAGCAAATTGAAGAATTAGAGGGAAGATATGAATTTCTAATATTTTTGAAACAATTTTAGTATCAGCAGAAATCGTGAAGATATTCTTGTATATATCAATAAATCCTTTTACTGTCCATTCACCATTTTCAGTGGAGACATATTTTTCAAGTTTATTAGCAAACTTTTGGAGTTCCTTTTTAAACTCAGATTTATATCTGTTTTTGTCTTTCAAATTCATAAATCAAAATAAAGATAATTACTCACAGTTGAAATTGTTAATTATTTGCACTTTATAACATCGCTACTTTAATTCAAAAACTCTCCAACCAACTCCATCAACCTTTATTTCAAAATAATTCGCTTTTAACAGAATATTCTCTTCTCTATTAATATCTTTGAGTGAGGTTGTGCCGTATATAGTTGGAAGTTGAACGGTCACCGATTGTCTTTCAGTGTCTTTGTTCAAAACAACCAAAAGTTTTTCGTTAGCGTCGCAGCGTAAATAAGCATAAACTTTATCGTTCGCTAAAACTGTTTGGAAATCACCATAACGCAACGATGAATGACTTCGTCTCATTTTTACAATTTCACTTGTCTTGCTCAGCATGTGCTTTTCATATTTGTTAAGCTGATCGTTGAACCGCATAAAACGGCGGTTATCCGGATCATCCGCGCCGGTCATTCCAAATTCGGAACCATAATAAATAACCGGCAATCCCGGAATGGTAAACATAAAAGCGTAAAACAATTCTGCTTTTCTATAGCTTGATGGATGAACAACAGTTGGAGGATTTGTCCACGCCAATTCACGCATATCAACACCTTGTTTGGCAACAGCGCTGTCAGCGTACGCCATAAATCTTACTTTGTCGTGGCTGTCCATAATATTTCCCATCAAGTGATGCACGCCGAAAGTTTCGAAAGATTTTTTCAAAGTATAATCAAGAGAAACGAAGGAGCGTTCTTTCTCAAGGAAAATTGGAATTGCAGAATAGGAAAGATTAAAATCGAACTGAGCGCTTAACTGCCCGTTGTTCACGTACGATCCTACAAGCACATTGCTGCCAAAAGTCTCGCCAATTTGATAAACTTTTTTCTTGGTTGGAACTTCGATTTCCTCTTTCAAAGTTCTTGTAAGTTTGCGCCAGAATTCATTGGGAACATGTTTTACCGCATCGTGTCTAAAGCCGTCTGCGCCGCTTTCTTTAAGCCACCATAGTGCGTTTTGCGCCATCCATTTTATTGGTGCATCTGATTTTGTGTAATCGAATGAAGGCATGTAAGGTTCAAACCAGGTTGTTAAACGGTACTCATCCCACAGACGAAGATTTTTTCTTCCATCCGGTAAATCTAATGTCCCAAACCAATCGGGATGCTCTTTAAATATTGAATTTTCGAGATGAACATGATGCGCAACAATATCAAGTAAAACTTTAATTCCGTGTTGATGCGCAGTTGCAACAAGTTCCTTTAATTTTTTCATTGTGCCGAATTTTTCTTCAACCGCAAAGTTATTCACTGGCCAATATCCATGGTATCCCGAGAACCATCGATGTGGTTTTGGTGACTCACGGTAAGCAACATCAGGATTGTCATAAACCGGTGAGACCCAAATAACATTTATACCCAAATCATCAAAATATCCGTCGGTAATTTTGTCAATTATCCCCTGAAAATCTCCTCCTTGATAATTTGCCTGCCACGCTAATGAATCATTCTTTACAGGAATGTCATTGCTTTTATCGCCATCATTAAACCGATCCACCATTATGGAATAAATTGAACCGTCATACCACGATGAAAAATTATTTTTTGCTGCTGCAGTTTTACCATTATTAAAAAAGATCGATTGAATGTTTGAATTTTTTCCATCTTGCGAAACCAAAATTCTAAAAACATGATTTCCTATTAATTCTTTTGAAGAGAGTGAAACATCAATTTTATTCTTTGATACTTTAACTACATTCGGCTGAACAATTTGATTATCGAGTAAAGCAAAAACATTCGATTTCAAAAGTTTCTGCTTATTATTCTCATTTTCAAAATAAAATAACAATTGTGTTTCAATAGGATTTTCTGTTTTGCCGAGAATGTGAAGATATCTTTTCCCCGAACTTTTTTCTGTAATTCTTAAAACGGAATTGAATCCGTCAAATCCGGTTGGAACGGTTTCTTTATTTTCAGGATCAATAATATCCTTCCCGTCAACAGAAAATTTGTAAAAATAATTGCCCGGTTCGAGGTTAATAGAGGTTTCAAATATTCCGCCATTTCCCCTTTCAGTTAAAGGATTTGCCTGTCGATTCCAGTTGTTAAAACTTCCTATCACAATAACTTTCTCCGGTTTGCTTTCCGGTTTAAACCGAAATGTAAAACTTTGTAGTTTTTTTTGCTGATCTTGCAATATCAGCGGAATGACAAAGGATTTTTTATCAATTGAAAACTCGAGCAAAGTAAATCCTTTAAAAGATTTTTTCGGTTGAAGTGCAAGTTTCCCGGTTGAGTTATCGTAAGAAAAATTAACATCCTTATTAGAAGAAAAAACTAAATCATAATTTCTCGCATAAAATAAATCACTAACAAGAACCGTGTCGCTTATGCCTGAAGTTAGTTTTACCGGTTCAATTAGATCTGCAATTTCTTGAGTGAATCCAACTTTAATAAGAAGGAAAACAAATAAGATCTTTACTAAAATTTTAGAGAACATGAAAAAACTCCATACTATTTTTAATGACAACTGACGATAGTTTTATTTTTTTGATTAATGCCCGGCTTTCACATTTTTCAAAGCATCACTTGCTGTTGATTTAGGCTCTTTAACAAAAGTCCAGAAGAAAACGGAGAAACAAACAAATACTCCGCAAAGAATATATAGCAGTTGATAATTCTGTGTTTCAGAAATTATATTAGCTACTCCCTGACTCATCATCTGCGGAAGCACTACGGCAAGATTAAAAATTCCCATAAACAAACCCATTTTAGCCTGGTTGATTGTTTCCGTCATTATCGAAAAAACAATTGATATTACCGCAGACCAGCCAATTCC
>JAVHOS010000250.1:8866-10206 GCA_036170205.1 Ignavibacteriaceae bacterium
ACTCTTAATTCATTTTGGTAGAAATGGAATATCAAACTGAATACTCCAAAGGCTAAAAATCCGTACAGTGGAAATATCGATTTGAAAATGTCTAATACTGTATGAGAACTCGAACTCTCTTCCCCGCTAACCTTTAAATCTTTTGGTTCTTGGATAAACAAAATTGGGACGACGGAACAGCAGAAGACGAAGATTGCGGCAATCAGTAAGAGTGTTTCATTTCCGTAAACCATAGAAAGGAAGTAAGCCAATACGCCAAACGTACCTGAAATTACTTGCATCCAAACGTAACCGGTAGTTCTTTTCTTCCCTTCCGGAGTTAAATCTGCGATTATACTCCTTGCGGGATTAAATGTAACGTTTACGGATAGATCCAAAAGCAGCGCTATTACAGATGCAATCAGAATGATGCTCGTAATTCCTGTAGCTTGAGAGATAACCCCAATTTGAGGTAACGCTAAGAACATAAGTGCGCCTACAATTCCTCCTACCATAATAAATGGTCTTCTTCTGCCGCCTAAGAACCATACATTATCGCTTATCATACCAACGATAACCTGCCCGAAGATTCCCGCTAAAGGACCGGCTAACCAAACGAAGGTAACTTCGTGAATGTTCAGTCCGAATTTTTTATTTAGTATCCAGCTTAATGCTGCTATTTGAGTGGAAAGAGCAAAGCCTACAGCAGTAGCGGGTAATGCTAAAATAGCATAAAATGAATTTGTAAGTTTCTTTTGAATAGCGAGCATCTCAACCTCGAATTATTTTTATTTGGTGAAGAACGAAAAAACTATAAAACACGTTACAGATTTAGTAAATTTGGCAAAGAAAAAAAAATTAATTTTCTCTTTTTCTCCTTATCCATTCAAATAATAGAAATTAGATGGCTGAAAAATCAACCGAAAAGAATATTGTTACAAACAGAAAAGCCCGGCACGAGTATGAAATCCTTCAGGTGATCGAAGCAGGAATCGTTCTGCAAGGAACCGAAGTAAAATCTCTCCGCCAGGGAAACGCCAACATGGTTGATAGCTACGCTAACATTAAAAACAATGAGGTCTGGCTCGTCGGGTGTCATATAGCTGAGTACAAATATGGAAATATTGAAAATCACGAACCAACCAGAACGAGAAAACTGCTGCTCAATCGATCCGAAATAAAAAAACTTCTTGTAAAAATTAAAGAAAAAGGATTAACACTTATCCCCTTGCGTCTTTACTTCAAAGAAGGAAAAGTAAAAGTTGAACTCGGTCTAGCTAAAGGGAAAAAGGTTTACGACAAACGGGAAGATATAAAGAAACGAGATTTTGCAAGAGATCAGGATAGAAAGGTAAAATATT
>JAVHOS010000251.1:0-2025 GCA_036170205.1 Ignavibacteriaceae bacterium
GCATAACGGAGATTTATCCTTCTAATTTCTTCTTGCGGGATAACCATGCTGAATGGATATTCTGCAGAAAAAGTGATGGGAACAACCGTGTCCCGAACTGCTTCAGCATTGAGCGAATCGACTGCCGACGAATCTACGATTCCAAGATGAAGGGTTCTCAACGAATCGAAAGCGGTAACCGAATCGGCGGTTGATCTACCATGAATGGAAAGCGAATCACCCATCGAAAAAGTTTGCGTTGCGAGAAAGAAAAATAGTAAGCCGAAGAATTTCATTATCTTTTTAATTGATTGATTATCTATTGGCAAATTAATAATTAAATTTGTAGTGAAAAAATTAAACAATAAAGGCGCGCTGTGAAGCTCTCACTCTTACTTCCGGGGATGGATGATCAATTCCTCTGGTTTAACAATTTATATGACGTTACGGGAAAGACTGTTTTGGTGGTTGGAGAAAGCTCCGACGAACTGGCGAAGTTTATCGAAGAGAATTTTCAGGCGAAAGTCTATTTCATTGTGCATGATGAAGACGCGCTTTTCCGCAGCCGTTTGAAACTTGGCGCGAATAAAAATATTTCCGTCCGGCTGATGGATTTTGCCAACACCGATTTTAAGCATGACTTTTTTGATGTAGTTTTTGCGCAGGCATCGGTTACGGTTAAGGAGAGAAGAAAGATCGCAAAAGAATTTTTCCGCATTACAAAACCGGGTGGAGTTTTGTGTGTTGGCGAAATGTGCAACTTGAAAAAAGAAGTTCCGCAAGTTATAACCGATGTGTGGAACCGATCTACGCTCGCGCCGCTCTTTGTTGATGAGCTTGTGCCGTTTTATGAAGCTACTCAATGGAAACATAAAGAATCAAAAGATTTGTCCGAAACACTCGATGTTTTCTACATTCAATTTGAAAAGAAAGCGGCGAGAAATCTACCTAATGTTCCGGAAGGTGAAAAGAAACTGCACAAGAAATTTATTCACAAAATAAGCCACGAAGCAAATGTCTTTTTAAGACACGGCGGTTACAAAAATATCGGATTCTCTGCAATGCTGTTTGAAAAGGAAACTAAATGAAACGAAATGAAATTTTTGAATTAACTATTCAAAGTTACGCTTACGAAGGATTGGGCGTTGCAAAAATTCCGGTTGAAAAAGAGGGAGTGACAAAAGATTTTGTCATCTTCGTGCAGCACGCATATCCGGGTGACACGGTTAAAGCGGAAATTAGAAAGATTAAAAAGTCCTACGCCGAAGCCAAACTTGTTGAAGTGATCTCTCCTTCGGCAGAACGTATAAAAGCGCGTTGTAATTTTTTCGGTACATGCGGCGGCTGCAAGCAGCAAGACCTTTTCTATCCGGCTCAAGCACGATACAAACAAGAACAAGTAAAAGATATTTTTAACCGGCTGGGTGGGTTTTCCGATTTTGCGCTTGAAGAGATAATCTCTGCCGAACAGACATTTTATTACCGGAACAAAATGGAATTCTCTTTTGCTGAACAGCGCTGGTTGACGTTGCAAGAAATTAATTCCAACGAAGAGATCGATAGAAATTTTGCGCTCGGACTCCACATCCCGAATATTTTTGATAAAGTGTTAGACCTCGACGAATGCTTTTTGCAATCGGAAACCAGTAATAAAATTCTCAACTTCACACGGAAGTTCTTTAAAGAGAAAAACACTTCGATCTACACAACAAAAACACATACCGGTTATTTGCGCAACCTCGTTATTAAAGAGTCGAAGCATTTTCCGGAGCTGATGGTGAATCTTGTTACCCTTGAAGAGAATGATGAACTGATGGATGAATACACGCACAGCTTGAAGAAAGAAATTCCCGAAGTAACTACGATCATCAACAATATCAGCACAAAAAAAGCGTTGGTCGCGATCGGTGAGTATGAAAAAGTTTTTTACGGGAATGGAATTATTCACGATACTATCGGTGAATATAAATTTAGAATTAGCGCCAACTCGTTTTTTCAGACGAACACTTTGCAAGCGGTTAATCTCTATCAAACCGCTTTGGATTA
>JAVHOS010000252.1:0-2021 GCA_036170205.1 Ignavibacteriaceae bacterium
CCATGATCAATTTGTGAGCCTTCAACCATTAAGACAAAACCATGTTCATTATGAGTAAGTCCATCTAAAGCTTTTTGAGTTAACGTTGCGAGGGAATAATTACGTTTGTCAGCAGCTTTCAAATCTTCGGCTTCAAACAAAGCGAAATATTTTTTCGAGTCGGAATTAGACAGTGCGTTAAAACTATCAAAAACATTATACCCTTCCCCCTTTAATCTAACCAATAAATTTTTACTATCTTTTCTTTTCCCACCCAAAGACTCAGGGATAAAATATTGCCTCCCGCCACCGATAATTATGTCGGTTTCACTTGCCGCAATTTGTTCGGCGATGAGTTCATTATTACGTCGATCAGGAGTGTGTCCTAAAAATGCCGCCGGTGTTGCATTTGTAATATCACAGGTAACTACAATTCCGGTGGAGAGTTTTTTCTGTTTAGCAAGATCAAAAACTGAAGGAATAGATTCTCCTTGTTTATCAACACCAATTGAACCGTTGTTTGTGGATTCGCCGCATGCAATTGCGGTTCCTCCGGCGGCAGAATCTGTTATTAATTTGTCTGCCGAGCAGGTTATTGAAAATCCGGTAATTGAAAATTCTTTAAATACTGAGAGGGGATTTGTTATCACGGAAAGACTAACGTCGGAAACGCCCATCCCATCGCCAATCATGATAATAATATTCTTAGGGAGTTTAGGATTTCCGGCGAAGGTAAGCGTGCAAAAAAGAATCGCCAGTAAAAAATTTTTCTTCTTCATAGTCAACCTAAAAAAAAACTCTTCCGCGTGGAAGAGTTGAATAAAATTATTGATCGAAATGATGCCGAATTAAACTGCAACTTCCGAATTAACTTTTGTTATCCATCCGAAATTATCCGGTTTACTTCCTCTTTGAATTTCTGTTATTTTATTAAAGAGTTCAACCGCGAGCGGACTGGCTTCACCATTATTAATAACCATTTTTTTCTCTTTGAAAGTAACTTCAGCAACCGGAGATATGATGGCTGCCGTACCGGTTCCAAAAACACCTTTCAATTTACCGTTATCATAAGCTTCCATGAACTCATCAACACTGATAAGCCGTTCATTGACTGTATATCCATCTTGTCTAAGCATCCGGATTATTGAATCTCTTGTAACTCCCGGAAGAATGCTGCCTGTAAGTTTAGGTGTGGCTACTTCATTTTCAAACTCAACAAAAATGTTCATGGTTCCGACTTCTTCAAGATATTTTTGTTCAACACCATCAAGCCATAACACTTGTGTGTATCCTAATTTATTTGCTATTTCAGTAGCCAAAAGGCTTGCGGCATAATTTCCTGAAGTTTTCGCATCACCAACTCCTTTTCGTACAGCACGCACATAATCGTCTTGCATTAATATTTTTATCGGTTTAAATCCTTCAGGATAATATGCTCCTACCGGTGATAACATTATCATAAACTTATAATCTTGGGATGGATGGACTCCTAACATTTCGTCAGTTCCAAACATAATCGGTCTGATATAAAGCGATTCTCCTCGCTTGGTGGGAATCCAATCTTGCTCAATCGAAACTAATTCTTTTAGTGCTTCGAGAACAAATGCCTCATCAATTTGCGGCATACAAAGTCTTTTAGCTGATCTGTTCATTCTACTTAAATGTTTTTCAGCTCTAAAAATCACAACTTCATTATTCACGGTGTGAAAAGCTTTAAGTCCTTCAAAAATAGACTGCCCATAATGAATGAACATAGCTGCCGGGTGAAATGACAATTTTTCAACCGGTTTAATTGCGCAGTTATGCCATCCTTTTTCGGGAGAATAATCCATTTCGAAGATATGGTCGGTAAAAATTGCGCCAAAACCTAATTTCTCCGGTAATTCAACTTTGGTGGTTCGGGACTTAATTTGATAGGTTATTTGTTCCATAACGATTCCTTAAATAATGTGAAAAGCCATCTGCTATTTACACAATTTCCAAATAAGTTTAAAATAAAAATGCCCGGTGGAGGGCTACCGGGCGTGGGAAGATTCACTATG
>JAVHOS010000253.1:0-10021 GCA_036170205.1 Ignavibacteriaceae bacterium
AATCTTTTTTTAAAAAAGTTTAATTTTTTTTTGGAAGCGGGAAATTTTATGTAAAAACCTGTGTGTGTAGAGCAATTTCTTCTAAAACTGATGAGACTTTTAAACATTGAGTGAGTCCCCCGGTGAACACAATTGCTTTCCCTTTAAAATGAACTTCAAAAGCAAAATTTCTCGCTTGAATTAACGAACAGTTCACAGCTTTCATCAGTTGAAAAATAACTTCATCAAACGTATGCCAATCATCGTTATATAAAACAACCTTGCCGGGTATTTCAACCGTGGTTTTATTCTCGGTAATTGTTTCTTGATCTGTCTGGAGCGAATTGAAAATTTTCATGGCGAAAGTTAGGCAATGTTACAAAAAATTAAAAACATGAAATTTATACTTCAGCAGCATAAAACAGTTGATCGGATGGAGGTTGCATGGTAAAAAACCAATTAGAACGATTCTGATTAATAACAAGATTATGGGTATGATTAGGCTTAGGAATAAGATTAAGTATTGAGCGTGGAAAGAGAGGGATCAGTTGTGCGATTAAAGACAAAAGGAAGTAGTTTCTTTTTATTGATTTGTTTTATAAACATCTGATATTTAATTTTTAATCAAATTATTTAATCATTTAGAGGTAACCATGAAAATAGCTGTTTGTGTTAGCCATGTACCAGATACGGCAACGAGGATCAAAATTGCAGCCGACCAAAAGTCGATCGATCCGGCAGGTGTTTCTTTTGTTCTTAATCCTTACGATGAGTTTGCGATTGAAGAAGCATTAAAAACGAAAGAAAAGATTGGCGGAGAAGTTATTGTACTTAGTGTTGGCGGAGATCAAGTTAAAGAAACAATCCGGAAATCTTTAGCAATGGGTGTTGATGAAGGAGTGCATCTAAAAACAGATGAACAACTTGATTCATTTGGAATAGCTAAGGCGTTAGCTGATGAAATTAAAACATTGGGGTGCGAATTAGTTTTTATGGGGAAACAATCGGTTGATTATGATAACGGAATAGTGGGACAATTGACTGCAGAATTATTAGGATACAATTCAATTTCCGTTTGTGTTACTTTTAATCTTGATGGGAACACAATTACTGCCGAACGTGAAATTGAAGGAGGAAAAGAAATTGTTGAAACCTCTCTTCCTTGTGTTATTACTGCTCAAAAAGGATTAAACGAACCGCGTTACGCTTCTTTAAAAGGAATTATGACAGCGAAGAAAAAAGTTATTCAAGAAAAACCGGTAGCTTCTAATCCGGGAATTGTTGAAAATCTGCAACTGAAAGCTCCTGCTGCAAAAAATCCCGGAAGAATTCTCGGTACTGATAGTTCGGCAGTTGCTGAACTTGTAAAACTCCTACACGAAGAAGCAAAAGTAATTTAACGAAAGGTTTGTTATGGAAAAGAAAATTTTAGTTATCCTTGAACAACGAGATGGAAAAATTAAAAAATCATCTTTTGAAGCGCTTACTGTTGCACAGAATTTAGCTTCTTCACTCGGATATGAAGTTGATGCTGCGCTTATCGGCAATGAAGTTGAAAATTTATCAGAAGTATTTTCTTATTGCAGTTGCAATCTCATTCATTTTACTCACGCCGATCTGCAACTTTATTCTTCTTCTGCATATAAAAAAATAGTAGTAGAATATGCATCAAAACAAGGTTGTCAAATAATTCTTCTTTCAAATACTTCTCTCGGTAAAGACCTTGCACCGAGAGTCGCCATAGGATTGAATGCCGGATTAGTCAGCGATTGTATTGCACTGGATCTGAAGGAGAATCAATTGATAGCAATACGCCCGATCTATGCCGGTAAAGCTTTACAAGAAGTTAAATTGAATAGTGAAGTAAAAGTATTCAGTTTGCGCCCGAATGTATTTAAAGCGGTGCAGTTGGAGACAAAAGCTAACGAAAGAATTTCTATCGTAGTAGTGGAGAATCCTGATCTCTCGAATAGAGTAAAACAAATCATTCGGTCTGAAGGAAAGCTTGATGTAGCTGAAGCCGATATTATCGTATCTGGTGGAAGAGGAGTAAAAGGTCCGGAACATTTTAATTTAATAGAAGGTTTAGCCGCACAACTTGGCGCCGCCGTTGGAGCTTCACGCGCTGTGGTTGATGCAGGGTGGAGACCTCATGAAGATCAAGTTGGGCAAACGGGAAAGACTGTTTCTCCTTCGCTTTATATAGCTTGCGGAATTTCGGGGGCAATTCAACATTTAGCCGGAATGTCCTCTTCAAAATATATTGTTGCAATTAATAAAGATAAAGATGCCCCGATTTTTTCTGTTGCTGATTATGGAATTGCCGGTGATCTTTTTGAAATTCTTCCGGTGTTAACCGAAGAAATAAAAAAACTTAAAAGTTAGGAGTGTCCCGTTTGGGTAGTGTTGAGTGCGAAATATTGGGTATGTCCACAAATCCTTCATCTGCCGGAGCTTATGCTTTATTGTTAAAAGAGATTTATGGAAACAGAAGATTGCCGATCATTATTGGTCAGGCAGAAGCGCAGGCAATTGCTCTTGAGCTTGAAGGGATTAAACCGCCGCGCCCTCTTTCTCACGATCTAATGAAAAGTATCATTGATAATTTAGGAGGAACCCTTCTTCGCGTTTTGATAAATGAACTTCGTGAGAATACGTACTACGCTCAATTGGTTATTGATCTTTCATCATTGAAAATAGAAATTGATGCGCGTCCAAGCGATGCAATTGCGCTGGCAATTCGCGCTCAAGCTCCTATTTATGTGGCAGATAGTGTAATGGATACGGCATCTTTCATTCCCGCGACAGAACAAAATCCTTCTATGCAGGAAGGGGAAGAACCTATAAGCAGTGAAGTCGAATCATTAAAAACTAAAGAAGCTAAAATTGCTACCTTACAAGAGAAATTGCGGGCAGCGCTTGAAAATGAAGACTATGAAAGGGCTGCCGTCATTCGTGATGAGATAAAAAAAATGTCTATAAACAATTAAGAATAACTCTCGATAATAGTAAATGTAGAAGTACGAGGTCGTCAAAAGTTAAATGAATCTTTCATAAAATAATATTTGCTTTTTATCCCAGGTTGGAATTTATTGTTTAAGGAAAATTCCGACGGTTAAACAAAGAGAATTATTATAGGGAATAGTTTTTTGGGCTATGGTTTAAAATATATCAGAATTTTAGCAAAAACTCTTCAAAGAAATTTTTTTTCTTTTCTCCTCCCACATTTTGCTAGTAAAAATGGCAACAGCATCTTTATAAGATTCATTATTGAAATGTCTTTGTATAAGGCCATCGGTAATACTCCCATTAATTTTAAATGCACAAATTCATATCAACTAATAAAGGTATGGCTTATTAGATGAAAAACAACCAAGGTTTTGTAAATCAGTTAAGATCAAAAAATTTGAATTTGTTATACTGGAATTTCATTGTCTTAATATCACTTTTGGTAATGGGAAATCTTGGGGCGATGATAGATTTGATCTTACATCCCGAAATTAATTATTTTGATTCTGAACATCTTATTGTTGGTGGAACGACGGCATTTTTTGTTGCAATCATGCTTGCCATGTTGGTTAAAAATATTTTGCGTCTGGAAAATTCGGTGCGGGAGATTCAACTTTCCGATCAAAAGATTAATGAATCGCTTGTTAAGTGGCAGACAACCTTCGATGGAATTAGTAATTCGGTTTTCCTCCTTGACCCTGACTCAACAATTTTACAAGCGAATAAAATCTCACAGAAATTTTTCGGCGGTGAAGCAAATATTTTAGGGAAGAAATGTTTCGAGGTAGTGCACAAAAGCAAATGCCATATTGATGGTTGTCCTTTGATAAAGATGAAAACTTCACTAAAAAGAGAATCGATGATTTCGCAGATTGGTAAAAAATGGTATGAGATTGTAGTAGAACCAATCCTCGATGATGAGAATAAAATAACCGGCATTGTGCACGTAACTACTGATATTTCAGATTTTAAATTCGTAGAAGAATCACTGCGTAAGAGTGAAGAGGATTACAGAAAATTGTTTGAGAACCACTCTGCCGTAAAACTTATAATTGATCCGGTCTCTGGCAAAATTTGTGATGCGAATAATGCAGCCGCAACCTATTATGGCTGGTCCAGGGAAGAACTTAAAAAGATGTACCTTCAACAAATAAATATCCTGCCTAAAGATCAAATCTTTGAAGCTATGTACAAAGTAAAGAATCGAGAGCAGGTTGTTTTTCAATTTCAGCACAAAAAATCGGATGGGCAAATTAGAGATGTGGAAGTTTTTACCAACTGCATCACCATGACAGATAAAGAGTATCTCCATTCGATAGTTATCGATATTACCGAAAGAAAACAAGCCGAAGCAGAAATAAAATCAAAAACTGAAAAACTTGTAGCGCTTAATACCGAAAAGGATAAATTTTTCTCGATCATCTCTCATGATTTAAGAAGTCCCTTCCAGGGATTTCTTAGTTTAACCGAAATTATTGCCGAAGGAGCGAGCACTTTTAGCCAGGAGGATTTAGTATCGATAGCCGCTAACATGAACCACAAGGCGGCGAATCTTTCCAATCTATTAAAAAATTTGTTTGATTGGGCGCAAATGCAAAACGGGGTGATTAAAAGTCATCCGAAAGAATTTTCACTTAATGCGCTTATCGAAGAGAGTATCGAATCGTTAAGTTTAAAGTGCATTCAAAAAGAGATAACACTAAAGAACACAGTTAACGATGAAATTGTTGTATATGCCGATGAACAAATGGTGAACTCGGTGCTCCTTAATTTATTATCAAACGCAGTAAAATTTACCTCTCGGAAAGGCTCGGTCGCTATTTCCGCAAACATTAATCATCCGGCAATGGTTGAAGTTTCAGTTCGTGATACGGGCATCGGAATGAATGAAGAGGGACTTAAAAAATTATTCAAACTTGGAGAAAAAGTAGGAACAACCGGAACGGAAGGCGAACTTAGTACCGGCTTAGGTTTACTTTTATGTAAAGAATTTGTGGAAATGCACAAAGGCAAAATTTGGGCTGAAAGTGAAGAAGGGAAGGGAAGCGCTTTTTATTTTACTTTGCCGAAAGTTTAGGATGGAGAGGTTTAGTCTTTCTTTTTAAAAGAATTTTTTCTTAATTGCGTACAACATTTTTGGGGAAAAGATAAAAACGATTTGATCGCATTATTAACATCATAATGGGTATCAAAATGAAAAATCAAAACAGATCTGATCTCTTCTATGAAACCGGGATTGCACAATTAGGTGCGAATGATTTTAAAGGGGCAGTTCAAAGTTTCACTAATTCAATCGAACTAACTCAGCATAACGCTGACGCCCACTTCTGTCGCGGATTAGCCCGCATTCACATTGACGATCAAGACGGAGCTCATAACGATTTTGTTAAAGCCGAGTCGATGAATCCCAATCATGAAGGGACGCGTTATCAACGGGGATTAATCAAATTTGCTTTGAAGGATTACGAAGGTGCGCTCGAAGATTTTAATCTCGCAATCGAGTTTAATATTTACGATGCAAAAGCTTATGTTTTTCGAGGGTTTGATAAATTTAAACTCGATGATGAAGACGGGGCGCATGCTGATTGGATAAGTGCAGGAAATCTCGGCAATGATGAAGCAAATGCCTTGATAAAACAATATTGCCTAATTTAAACGGTTATACATTTGCATCTGCAGCGCTGAAAACTTTTATTCCAATTTTACATTCTTTGCACTTTGCTTTGGAGCAGTAATTTCTGAATAACTCGAGCATTCCCTGGTTAAGAATGGCTCTCTTCCAGTGGTTGTTCAAATCTAAACTTTCTGAGATTTCTTTTACCAGGTTATTCTCAGAGGTTAAAAATATTTGGGAAAAAGTATTAAAAGTTTTTTGCGCTAAATAGTTCTTATTAAAAAGTTCAAAGTACACATAAGCAAAGGGGAAGATAACGTTAATAAGAATTTCTTCAACTCTTGTGCTTCCGACGAAATAATTTAATTCCTCGTTCGAAGGTTTATCAAAAATATAATGATCTTTCCAATAACCGGCAGCTCTAACAACCAACATATTCCGAAGAACTTGGATGAGCACGGAAGGTTTATGAATTTCGTTAATTTTTTTAATTATTTGGGCGATCAACGAGTGCTTCAATAAAAGTTCAACCAGTGCAACGCCGCCGGCTATACGTACAGTTGGAAAATTTTGAGGACGCAGTTGAAAAAAATGCCAATCGGTTTCATGGAATGTTTCTCCATCGTAAAGAGATCTGATTTCCAGCCACGTTTGGAAAAGTTTTCTGGTATATTCAGAAGTATGTTCTTCTTTTAGTTGAAGTACATCGGGGATCAATCCCCCTACAGAAAAAAATGCAGCTTCCGCCTTTGTACAAAAATCATTCTCATCGATAAAATTTCTTAGAAAGGTAAGATTAACAGCTTGCGCTAAACGCTGCATGATATTTTTATTCTTTGTATAGCCGAGCGCTTCAAAGATCAATTCATAAAAAATTTGTTCCCAAACAAATTTATCGTTCAGTTCGGCAAAAGAAAGTTTCTTGTCTTGATATTCATTGGGAAGAGAATAATGGATCAGCGGTTCGGTTACTTTATTCTCTTTTAGAAAAACCAATTCCTTGAACCGGAGGATAATCTTTTCACACTTTTTCTTAAAGCGTTCGTTTCCCAGCATTTCTAAAAAATCCAATTTTGCTTCCTCGTCTAATTGATCGCTTATCTCTGTGCAGGGGATTTTATTTGTGCGCCCTTCTCTATCATGTTTAATGGCGGCTTTGATGGTTGAGGAGAGCGATTGAGAAAGAAATTCTCCAAATGCGAGTGTCGGAATTTTTCGCCCGTTTTGTGTGAACACGTGGGTGTGATGCGAATCGTTTGAAAAAATTGCATGAAGGATAACTTTATTAAATCTTTTATTTAAAAGATGTCCATGATTTTTCCAATCATTTTGCATTGTGTCAATTTCTACATCGCCTACGTAAGTAATGTTCCCGATTTTTATTCTTGCGTTGCAGAAATCCGGACCAGCATGCTCCTTATTCTCTTCTCCAATTGAAAGGATTTGGATCGATTCTCCTTCACACGTTTGTATTTCTTTTTCAAATGTCTGTTGTTTCCAGATATCGGCAAAAAATTTTTCGTGAATCTTTTCTTTAGAATTCATAGTAGTTCACCAGTCATTTCTTTTTGAAAAGTAGCAGGAAGAAAACAAATTGCGTTACGTTGAATTGAAAGTTGTAAACGCCCCGGTTCGCAAAAGAACCTTAAAGATGGGAAATATTTTAATCGATTATTCATTTATTAAAATCTTCAATGAAAACTTAAGAAGAAATTTGGACAAACAAAAAATATTATTCTCAAACAATTCATTGCTTATGGAGGAATTTATTGCAATAGCATGGAAATGAGGCATGAATAACGATAAAAGTTCTTTCTTATTTCAAACTATCCTTTTAATTTTGAGGAGGACAAAGAAAATGCTATGAGAAACATTATTCAAATACTTCCCCTTTCACAAATCAGTTCTGAAAAATCTTTTCTTAACCGCCAAAAAATATTTGAACTTATCCCGCGAGACGAACCGTAAATTAATTAGGAATTAGGAATTGGGAATTAGGAATTTCTGGATTTCTAATTGCGCAAATCAGGAAAAGTTAAAAATATTTTTTAAATTAATTTTATAGGAGCTTACAATGGCAAAGAAAATTTTAAAACGGTCATGGGCGGAACCTTTCAAAATAAAAGTAGTGGAACCGATCAAAATGACCACTCGCGAAAGACGCGAGAAAGCAATTAAAGAAGCGGCGTACAATACTTTTTTACTTCGTTCGGAAGATGTTTATATCGATTTACTTACCGACAGCGGTACGAATGCGATGAGCGATTATCAGTGGGCGGGAATGATGATCGGCGATGAAGCATACGCAGGAAGTAAAAACTTTTACACACTTTGGAACAATGTGAAAAAATATTACGGCATGCCTTATTTTGTTCCGACTCACCAAGGTCGAGCAGCTGAACATTTAGTTTCAAAAATATTGATCAAACCCGGTGACTTCGTTCCTGGAAATATGTATTTCACAACAACACGGCTACACCAGGAATTAGCCGGCGCAACATTCGTTGATGTTATTATCGATGAAGCGCATCAACCGCAAAACCTACATCCGTTTAAAGGAAACGTTGATTTACAGAAACTTGATAAACTTGTAAAAGAAGTCGGCGCAAAAAAAATTCCTTACATCTGCGTTGCCGGTCCGGTAAATATGGCGGGCGGGCAGCCGATCTCAATGCAAAACATTTCCGAGTTAACGCAGTATTGCAAAAAAGCGGGAATCAAAATGTGGTTCGATGCAACCCGCGCGGTTGAGAATGCTTACTTCATAAAAGAAAGAGAAAAAGGATATACCGATAAAACCATCGCGCAAATTCTAAAAGAAATGCTCGTTCCGTTTGAAGGAATTTGGGTGAGCGCTAAAAAAGATTTGATGGTAAACATTGGCGGAATTCTTGCAACAAGAAACAAGAAAGTTTTCGCTGAGGCAAAAAATCTTTGCGTTGTTTACGAAGGTTTGCATACGTACGGCGGTTTAGCCGGAAGAGATATGGAAGCTATGGCGCGCGGATTAGAAGAAATGGTTGATTACGATACCATCAAAGCGCGTATTGGTCAAGTTGAATATTGCGGAGAAAAATTAAAAGGATATGGAATTCCCATTGTTGAGCCGATTGGCGGGCATGCAGTTTTTCTTGACGCAAAAAAATTCTTACCACATTTAAAACAAACACAATTTCCCGCGCAAACACTCACCGCTGAAATCTATGTCGATTCCGGTGTGCGCGGAATGGAAAGAGGAATTGTTTCAGCCGGAAGAAACGCAAAGACTGGAGATCATAATTATCCGAAATTGGAATTAGTCCGTTTAACTTTTCCGCGCCGCGTTTATACGCAAGCCCATATTGATGTAACCGTTGAATCGATTGCACAAGTTTATGAAGACAGGAAAAAGATAAGAGGATTAAAATTGATTTACGAACCAAAGTATCTTCGCTTCTTCCAGGGTAAATTTGAGAAACTGTGAAAGTAAAGAAATAAAAAGTTGAATAAGAAAACGTGACCTTCACAATTAGGTTACGTTTTTTTTTCTGTCATAATGCCTTTCTAAATACAATGTCGTATATTTAACACCAAAATATTTCTATGATATTTAACAAATAGTTTTTATTTTTGTTCACGAGACAATACAGACATCAATTAAAATAAAACAAAGGAAAGTCCAATGAAAAAAACATTACTACTTTTTTCTCTAATTTTCTTAGTAGTTACACATCTTCAAGCCCAGTCTCCCATTACCACAACTAATTTGGCAACGTTTAATGCGTATGCAGGAACTACTCCCGATACTGCCATGCCATACTATAAAGATTTGGGTGTAAGAAGAGTTATTGTAGCAGACGCTGATAACGACGGAACACAAGAAATTATCTCTACCGACTACTCCAATGGTGGAAGAGTTCACGTTATGAAATATGACGGCAAAGGCAATTTAGAGATTGTTTGGTCATCTCCAATTTCCGCAACTTCCAGTGGTTCTACTCCTCGATTTCCGCAAGTAGGTGATTGCGACGGTGACGGAATGCCCGAAATTATTTTTGAACAAAACGGTGAAGGTAGAATTGCACTTTATGAATGGGACGGAACTTCTTGGGGAACTGAACCTGCATTTGCTATTACTTCAGATATGCTTGTTGCTGCAGGTGCTACACCAGCTGCTGCCGGTTCAACATTAAGATTTAACAGAGAAGTTTTAACGGTAAAAGATCTTGATGGTGATGGAAGATCTGAGATCATTGGACATTCATACGGCAATAGCAACAGAGATGTTTATGTTTTAGGAATCGTTGACCAGTTCCCCGGATTTGCTTCTTTAGTTATTGAAGGCGGTCTTCCGGGCTCTTCATTAAATGGAATAAATTGGGCAACCGGTTCGCATTGGTGTTCAACCCCTGCCGATATTGATGGTGATGGTAAATATGA
>JAVHOS010000254.1:0-9996 GCA_036170205.1 Ignavibacteriaceae bacterium
TTAGCGGTTCGATCCCGCTTAGCTCCACTTTTAGAATTAGGAATTATAAATTAGGAATTAGGAATCATCAATTAGAGAGTTAGTAAAAATATTCTGCGATGAAAGGGAAGATTAGATTCTTGAATTTGACTATCAAACATCGTATAAAAATAATGAGTGTTGAAGTTTTTACCGTTCGATATTTTTCATTTCTTGTTCGTGATTCATTATTCCTTTTAGGTTCTAATTTTGCCAATAAATAGGGAATAACAAAATCTATTCGAGATATTTATCATCATTTTATTGTAAAATATAAATGAAAAAAGAAAAAGCTCCGTACAACAGAACGCTTGATTTGTCCCTGGATGAAAAGGTTTTTTATTCGGCAAATTTAATCAGTGTTAACGAACAAATTCCTTTGGATGAAATTCTTAACAAAACTATCCATCAAGATATGTTTGCTGCTCTGGATTTTTTACCAGATGCTTTTTGTGATTTGATCTTCGTTGATCCGCCGTACAATCTCCGGAAAAGTTTTAACAAATTAAAATTTGCACAAATGGAAGATCAGGAATATGAGATTTGGCTCGATAGGTGGGTCTCAAAACTTCCAAGATTGATGAAAGAGAACGCTTCAATTTATTTGTGCGGCGATTGGAAATCTTCTCCCGGTCTATATAATGTGGCGAAAAAATATTTTCTGATTCAAAATAGAATTACATGGGAAAGGGAAAAGGGAAGAGGCGCAAAAGCAAATTGGAAAAATTGTTCGGAGGATATTTGGTTTTGTACTAAGTCTTCGAATTATACTTTTAATCTTGATGCGGTTAAAACAAAGCGCAAAGTGTTAGCTCCATATATAGAAGACGGAAAACCAAAAGACTGGTCAGCAAGTGAATATGGAAATTTCAGATTAACTTCTCCTTCCAATATTTGGACTGATATTACAATTCCGTTCTGGTCAATGCCGGAAAACACTGACCACCCGACGCAGAAACCTGAAAAACTTTTAGCAAAAATTATTCTGGCAAACTCAAACGAAGGCGATGTTGTTTTTGATCCGTTCCTCGGTTCGGGAACTACATCAGTCACCGCAAAAAAGTTGAAGAGAAATTATGTGGGAATAGAAGCCGACGAATTGTATTGTTGCCTGGCAGAGAAAAGGCTTGCACAAGCTGATAAAGACAATTCCATCCAAGGTTTTGCTGGTGGAGTTTTTTGGGAAAGAAATTCGTTGCAAGCGCAAAAGAAAATTGGAAATTAACAGATTTTTTTAGATTTTAGTTTTGAATTTTATCCGGATAATAGTTAACAGATTGTTGCCCAACTCCGTCAGGTCCGAGAGGAAGCAGCGGTAAGTATTCAGTTTGTGTAATTTATTATCCGGTTTTTTATTTTTAGAGAGAAGGACGCAAATACCGGACTCACCAAATCATATTTTATTTTTAGCAATCCATCCAAAACGAATTAACAATCGATGCAAATATTTGCTTATTCTCTTCATAAATTGTTTCGGGACATTTAAATACTATCAAATACTTTAGCGTATAACATTTAATTTCAAAACAGACAAAGTATTTATGATCGCGCAGCGTTTTTTCAGTAAAGCGAACTGAATAATTCCCATCAACTTTATTTGTGAATGGCACCGGGATGTAATCTTCAGCTTTACTATTTTCTTTCAACTTCATCACTCCGAATGAAGCGCCAAGGCTTGCACTTAGAAATTTTGTCCCCTCAAGATTTGCAGAGAGAATTTCTTTAAATGAAATATCCGGGATCGATTTCCATCCTTCCGGTAAGTAAAGCGAAAATTTCTCTTTCTTATTTTTATAGTTGTTGTAAGATTGCACTGAATCAACCGCGAGTTTTACGCCTAATCCCTTCAATGCCGAAGACTGATCATAAAAAAATGGTTTTTCCAACTTCTTTGAAAATTGATTCGCTAATTGAAGAATCATCTTCTCAAAATAATTTTCCGGACTTTCAAATTTCAGTGAGACCTCGTTGAACGAGTAAGTGTCCCAAGTTTGTTGTGGAGTTAATCCTTTTTCACTTAAAATTTTAGTTCCGATAAGATCATCCGTAAAAGTTTCTACTTCTTGAATCAACTGGTCATCGGGAGAAAAGAATTGTGTGTACATTCTAAGCGCAATATTCACCGTGTCTCCTTTTACAAGGTAGAGGTTTTTTCTTTTTAAAGATAAAATATCTTTCGAGGTGAACTGCTCAAAAACCTGGAAATAATTTTTCTTCTCCGAATGAATGGAGGTAAGCGAGAGATACCCATTGAGAGATTTGTCGATAAAGTAACAATTCATCATGGAATCATAAACCGCAAAACGGTTGAAAAATGGATTTGGAAATTCGATCACCACACCGTAAAACATTTTGCCTAAATTATTTTTAATACTGTCTATTTCAATTTTATTTATAATTGGTTGAGCGGGAAGGTTCAAGTCGAACAAATTAGAAAGACTATCATTCGCAATTCTATTCCCATTTGCCGCTTCGGAAATGAGATACTCAATTCCCTTGCTGTTGAATTGATAAACTTTTTCTTTTTTTCCACACCCGGGAAAGATGAATAGGACAAGTAACATTGAGATAACTAATTTCATAATGCTCTTTTTATTTTGAATTACTGTAATTAACATTTTCACCAGCCGCTTTTAATAAATTATTCTTTTACAGAAGAAAAATAGTTAAAAACCAATTCAGCTTTTTTCATTCCGGCAACTTTTCCTAATTCCTCAATTGATGTTGTTTTAATGTTAGAAACGCTTCCGAACGCTTTAAGCAATTTTTCTGCAATTGATTTCCCAATTCCCTTTATTTCCAAAAGTTCCGTTGTAATTGTTCGCTTATCCCGCCGCAGCCGGTGAAAAGTAATAGCAAACCGATGCGCTTCATCGCGCAAACGCTGCAGCAATTTTAGCGATGAAGAAGTTTTTGGAATTACAACCGCTTCTCTTTCGCCCGGCACAAAAACCTCTTCAAGTCGTTTCGCCAATCCAATAATTTGAAATGAACTGATACCCAATTGATGCAGTGCATCAACTGCGCTTGAAAGCTGACCCTTGCCGCCATCAACCATAATTAGATCCGGCAGCGCTTGTTTTGTCTCCAACAATTTTGTGAAGTGCCGGGTAAGAACTTCGTGCATGCTGGCAAAATCATCTGCACCAACCACTGTTTTAATAATGAATTTTTTATACTCACTTTTTTTAGGTTTACCGTTTTCAAAAGTAACCATACTTGCAACGGCATCGCTTCCTTGCAAATTCGAGTTATCAAAACAAACAATTTTTTTTGGTAAATGCTTCAAACGCAAATCTCTTTGAAGTGCAGAAAGGGCATAGGGAACGCTTCCTTCCTTCTTCATTTTCTGAAGCTGCCATTCTTTTAACTGAAGAAGCGCATTTTCTCCACTCATTTTCAGAAGCAATTTTAGTTTACTTTCTCTTTGCGGGATCGTGATTTTAATTTTATGCCCGGAAAGATTGGTCAGCCATTCCGTGATGCTCTCCAGATCTTCCGGCTCCGTCTCAATAACAATTTCATTTGGAATATCGACGAAATCATTTGTGTAGTATTGTTTGATTAAAGCGGAATAAATTTCTACCGGATCAGTTCCTCCCTCAACAGATAAACGGAATTCCTTCTTCCCGGAAATTTTCCCTTCACGGATATTTAAGATTGAGGAAGCTACATCTTTTCCCTCGTAGGCAATCGCAATAACATCGCGGTCGAGGAAATCATCGCTGACAACTTTCTGTTTATCGGCTACCGATTCAAGTTGTCTAATTTTATCTCTAATTTCCGCAGCCTTTTCAAACGAAAGTTCATCGACATAACCGTTCATCTTTTTCCTGAGTTCTTTAAGAAGGTCGGCAGTTTTTCCTTTCAACATTTTAATAACTTCATTCACCATTTCGTTGTAAGCGGATTCGGGAATCAATCCCTCACAAGGTCCATCACATTTTTTTATATGATAATCGAGACAAAGTTTGAACTTCTTTTTCTCAACAGCTTCTTTAGTAATTGCGAATTTACAACTTCGAATTCTGAAAATTTGGTTGATCGCCCGAAGAGAAGCCCGCATATTACGCACATCGGTGTAGGGTCCAAAATATTTGGAACCGTCGCGATAAATTTTTCGTGTAGGATAAATTTGGGGGAAAGGTTCGTTCGTAACTTTAATAAAGGGATAGGTCTTGTCATCCTTTAAGTTAACATTGTAGCGCGGTTTAAACTTTTTAATGAGATTATTTTCAAGAATTAAGGCTTCAACTTCGGATGCAGTAATGATCAATTCAAAGTCGGCAATTTTTGAAACCAACGCCACAGTTTTTGCCGAAGTTACGGAGGGATGAAAATAAGAACGCACGCGATTCTTTAAATTTTTTGCCTTCCCAACGTAGATTACGGTCTGTTTATCGTTAAAGAACTGATAAACACCGGGTTGAGCCGGTAAATTATTTAACTTTGTTTCGAGAACCTCATTCATTTGTTCTTGGAAAACATTCCTTAATTATGTCTTAAAGACGTAGTTTTTAGGGATGACAACTATGCCGGATTCGGTTACAAAAAATTTCTTTTTATCTTCGGTCGGATCAAACCCAATTTCGTAGCTTTCGGGAATTTGAACATTTTTATCAATGATGGCGCGGCGTATTCTTGCTCTTCTTCCAACTTTACAATTATTCATAATGATGGAATCAGTTACGTAGGCATAGCTGTTTACGCGAACATTATTCCCGATGATTGATCGCTCGACCAAACCTCCCGAAACGATTGTTCCGTCGCAAATCATCGAATTAAGCGTTCTACCGATTCTTTCTCCTTCGTGCGAAAGTGTTTTTGCCGGAGGAAATTGATATTGATATGTGCGAAGAGGCCAATCAAAATCATACAAGTTAAATTCCGGAATTACGCTGATCAAATCCATACTCGCATCGTAATAACTGTCAATTGTTCCGATATCTTTCCAGTAAGGTTTATTCTTTTTATTTTCATCGATGAAAGGATAAGCGACAACTTTATAACCGGCTTTAATCATGTAAGGAATTACATCCTGACCAAAATCATTATTACGGATTTTCTTTTCCTGCATTTCCAACAAAACATCTTTAATAACTTTTGCGTTAAAAACATAACTCGCCATATTTACAAAAGAGAAACCTTTTTTCCCCGGAATTTCAGGTGGATTTTCCGGTTTTTCCATGAACTTCGTTACATTACTTTTCTCGTCAGTTTCAACTATACCGAAACGGCTCGCTCCCTCTACCGGAACTTCGATGCAGGAGAGTGAAAGATCAATTTTATTATCAACATGATTTTGGAGCATCTTCATGTAATCCATCTTGTAGATGTGATCACCGCTGAGTATTAAAACCCATTTGCATTTTCTATCGGTGTTTATCAAATTTAAATTTTGGTGAATAGCGTTTGCAGTTCCAAGGTACCAATCATTACTCATTTTTCTTTGCGGTGGAAGCGTGTAAATGAATTCTCCCAATTCGGGATTAAAAATACTCCAACCTTCAAACAAATGCTGGCTTAAAGAATCGGATTTATATTGGATGAGAATGTAAATTCTTCTTAACCCTGAATTAAGACAATTATTCAGCGTGAAATCGATAATTCTATACTTCCCTCCGAAAGGAACTGAAGGTTTGCTCCGGTATGCTGTTAATGGATAAAGACGTTCACCTTGTCCGCCGGCAAGAACCATGGTGATCGTATCTCGAGTAATAGAAGAACCTTGATATTGCATCTCTTCGCTCCAACATTGTTTTACTTATGTAGGTTCAATATAAAAAAGTAATTATTATAAATAAAGAGGTTCCCCCTTAATCCTCAATTTTTTTTGAAACTTTTTTCAATTCACTAAAATATAGACGCTTTTTTGTTTCCCTGTTTTAGAATCGGTATATTTGCATCTCATTTTTAACAAAATATTTGAGGAACCATGCAATTAGGGTTAATCGGGTTACAAAACTCAGGCAAAACAACCCTTTTTAATGCGTTATCGGTAAAAGGATCAGAAGCCCAATACCAGCAAAAAGTTGAAGTTGCTAGAGCGGTTGTAAAACTCCCCGATACACGATTGAACAAGTTAACTGAGTTATTTAATCCGAAAAGTGAAGTGTTTGCAACACTTGAAGTATTAGATATTCCCGGATTGCAAGTTTCTGATGATAACAAAGTAAAAATCACTTCAGATTTCCTGAATAAAGTGAAAAATAATAACGCACTTTTACACGTTGTAAGGCAATTTGAAAATGAGACTGTTCCGCATCCCGAAGTGACGATCAATGCAGCGCGAGATATTGAGTTTTTAGAGACTGAATTTTTGCTTTCAGATATGGCGTTAATTGAAAACCGTATAGAAAAATTGGCAAAAGATATTTTGAAGCTCAAAAATGATCAGCTTCAAAAAGAATTGACGCTTTTTAAAAAGATGCAAGCTCATGTTGAAACTGAACTTCCGTTGCGGGAAATGCAGCTTGATGAAAACGAAAGGAAACTTCTTTCCGGTTATCAGTTTTTAACAATAAAACCGTTAATAATCGGGATCAATTTTGATGAAAACTCGAAAGATAAAGTAGAAAATTTCATCAATGATATTCATGCGAAGTTTTCAAAATATACGTTGGTTATTGTCCCATTTTTTGCGCAGTTTGAATTTGAATTGACTCAACTTTCCGATGAAGAAGCTGAAATATTCAAAAATGATTTCGGTATCAGCGAATCAGCTTTTACTCGAATCTTGAGAACAAGTTATGAGCTGCTCGGATTGCAGTCATTCTTTACCGTTGGCGAAGATGAATGCCGCGCCTGGACGATAAAGAAACATATGACCGCTCAAGATGCAGCCGGCGTTATTCATACCGATTTTTACGACCGTTTCATCCGTGCTGAAGTAGTTCATTGCGAAGATTATTTTGCGCACGGTTCATTTGTAAAATGCAAGGAAGCCGGCGTGTGGAGATTAGAAGGGAAAGAATATATTGTTAAGGACGGAGACATTCTGAACATCCGCCACAGTTGATGGATGATGGTTAATGGTTGATGGATGATGGTTAATGGTTGATGAAGAAGGGCAAAATAAATATAAAGATTCACGGTATTGAAAAGTTAGACACAAATAAAGTTAATTGAAAATAGAATATGCTATCAAAGATTCATCTCATCGAAACTTCTTGTCAATCTTAACATCCAAATTATAAAAAAGTTTACAGACAACTGTGAACTGAAACTGAAAACTGATCCGCCGCAGCGGACTGATAACTGATAACTTAAAAAAGAGGTACAATTTTGTTCAGCTTAGATAAAATTAGAAACGTTGCCATTATCGCCCACGTTGATCACGGTAAAACAACGTTGGTAGATTATATACTTAGACAAACCGGAGCTTGGAGAGATAACCAACAAGTCGAAAAAAGGATTATGGATTCCAACGACCTTGAACGCGAAAGAGGAATCACAATTCTTGCTAAAAATTTAAGTGTTTTTTACAAAGATTATAAAATAAATATTATCGATACACCAGGTCACGCAGATTTTGGCGGAGAAGTTGAACGTACTTTATTAATGGTTGATGGCGTTCTTCTTTTAGTTGATGCTGCCGAAGGTCCGCTTCCGCAAACAAAATTCGTTTTGAAAAAATCGTTGGAGCTTGGAATTAAACCGATAGTAGTAATCAATAAGATTGACCGAAAAGATGCGCGCCCGAACGAAGTTCTTAATGAAATTTTCGATTTATTTGTTGCTCTTGGCGCAACAGACGAACAACTTGACTTTCCTTACGTTTATGCAATTGCCAAACAAGGCATTGCTAAAATTCATCTTGAGGATGAAAACGTGAATCTATCTCCTTTGCTTGATTTAATTATTGATAAAACTCCTATCCCCGAAGCGAATCCTGAGCTGCCATTCCAAATGCTTATTTCAGCGATAGATTATAACGATTATTTGGGAAGAATAGGGATTGGGAAAATTCATCACGGAAAAGTTGCCGCAGGAGATCAAGTTCTTTTAATCACTCACGAAGATGAAAGAAGTGATGCCAAAATATCTAAGCTCTACGCTTACGAGAATATTAAAAGAGTTGAAATAAAAGAAGCATCAGCGGGAGATATTGTTGCTGTTGCCGGAATTGAAGACATCAATATTAGTGATACGCTTACCGACAAACAATTGCCAGTAAAACTTCCATCGCTTGCAATTGAAGAACCGAGAATTACGATGAACTTTGTTGTAAACAATTCGCCGTTCGCTGGTATTGACGGAAAGTATGTTACAACAAGAAATCTTTTTGAACGACTTGCAAAAGAATTAAAAATCAATGTTAGTTTGCGTGTTGAAATAACCGATTCTGCCGATGTGTTTAAAGTTAGCGGTAGAGGAGAACTGCATCTTGCAATTCTCATTGAAAACATGCGTCGTGAAAGTTATGAATTACAGGTGAGCAAACCTCGAGTAATTATGAAAAAAATTCTGGATGTAGTTTCAGAGCCGGTTGAACATGTAATTATCGATGTTCCGGAAGAATACGTTGGTATTGTTATTGAAAAAATGGGAAAACGAAAGGGTGAAATGAAGAATATGATCACCTTCAATCAAAACACGCGTCTGGAATTTTTTGTTCCTTCGCGCGGATTGATCGGCTACAGATCAGAATTTGTAAATGATACAAGAGGAACAGGAATTCTTCACCATAACTTTCACTCGTATGAGCCGTACAAAGGAGATATCGTTCAACGGCAGAGAGGCGCTTTGGTTGCGATGGAAAGTGGAGTTGCTTCAGCCTACGCAATGTGGAAATTGCAGGAGAGGGCAGTATTCTTTATTGATCCGGGAACAAAAGTTTATGAAGGAATGGTTGTTGGAGAAAATTCACGCAACAACGATATGGGAGTGAACGTTACTAAAACAAAACAACTTTCAAACATGAGATCATCGGGCGCAGATGAAGCGATTCGTTTGGAACCGCCGCTTATTCACACTCTTGAACAAGCGATTGAATGGATAACAGATGATGAATATGTTGAAGTTACTCCGACTGCAATTCGTATCCGCAAAAAATATTTAACCGATATGGATAAGAAAAAAGCAAGGCTGACTGCTAAAAAAGCTGAAGAAAAAGCAAACCAATAAAACCAATATTTGCTACTTATCGGAGAAGATGAAGTTATTCGTCTTCATCTTCTCCAATAATACAAACCTGACACGTACACGATTCATAAATTTCATCGTACCCGTAATCAATTACCAATTCTTCACCGGCTTTAATATCTCTATTTGCAACTAACCAAAGTGTCTGGTCATCGCGGTCATCCACGTAACAATTGTATGAACAACTGTGATTTATATACTTTATCTTTTCAGTATTTGATACGTCGATATAATTATCACCGTTCCAGAAAATATAGACATTAGCTTCATCTTCTTCCCTGCGGACACATTCAACTTCGGAGATTACTTCCCCTTTAATTACCATTATTTCTTCATCGGATTTAATCTCAACCTCAGAAAAAATTCCCAATCCATGAATTCCGGATTCTTTTACAAATAAATCTTTTTCGTACGGCATGATTATTTAATCGGTTCCTTTAGTTTTCTTAATCTTATAAGTTCATCAATAAGTTTTTGCATAAATGAATTCTCTGTTATCGGGAAAATATATTTATATTCGGCATTCTGGTTGTTGGTGTCATAGTGAAAGTCTTTGATTACTTGATTAGACGGATCATAATAAACTACAGTTTTTAGACCGTATTTATAAGCGTTAAGGTCAACGGTATAAAGCGTTTTTGTACGCATAATATTATCCGATATTCCTTCGAGTGAAAGAACCGGACGGTGCATTTCTAAAATCCAAATATCAAAACTCGTATTGTTTATCGTATCAAGTTGAGAGCGATCGTACCAGAGCCGCTGTGCATCGTTTATAATTAGAGGTTTCCAATTGTGGTTGGTATTATTTTGTCCTTCAATATTTATTGCAGC
>JAVHOS010000255.1:0-3053 GCA_036170205.1 Ignavibacteriaceae bacterium
CTGAACCGGGAATAATTGCAAAAGAAGTTTTGCGTTTAAGCGGTGTATAAATAGCGTTATACCAAAGAAGTGCAAGGAGTCCAAGCAGCACTGCAACTAATCCTGACGAAATGTATAAAAGTGTTGATCCAACAATAGATAAAACAAGAATGATAATTAAAACACTATCTCGAGAAATTTTACCGGAAGGAATCGGGCGGTTCTTCGTCCGTTCCATTTGTGCATCGAAAACTGCTTCTTGCAAATGATTAAGCGCAGCAGAACCTGATGCGAGAAGAAATATTCCAATCGCAGAGCCGAGTAATTCAATTCCAAAAACTTTTGTAGCGCAAAGATATCCAAACACCGTTGTGATCATCACAAAAACGGTTATGCGGAACTTAATCAGTTCAAGAAATATGTTGAGTCGTTCTTTCACTCTTCTCCGTGAATTAGTTAAAAGTAGCAAGTGGAAAGTTGCAAGTATTAGTCTAAGGATTTGATTAATCCGAAAAGCATTTTTGAGATTTCTTTTGATACTGAGACCTGTGTCTCAAAATTTGGCTTATCAATGTAATTTAAATCCAAAGCTGCATAAAGCATACTTCTTACTTCTCCATTGCTCCCTTTTGATATATTTAAAAAATACTTAAACTCATTATTAGATTTTCTTTCCTGCCTGACGGCAGGCAGGCAAATCCTTCAGCAATATTATTCATCACAGAAATTATTGCGCGCTGTATTTGATCTCGAAAAGAATAGTCGCGGCAAGAATGAAATATTTTATAAATTGAAACAACCTGTTCTTTAGCTTTTTGCCAAACCAACAAATCTTCAAAAGATAAAATTTTATTCATATTATCTTTCCACTTTCAACTTGCTACTTTCCACTTGATTTATCTGCAACCGGTTGAGTAGCCGGTGTATTTTTCTTTGCTAATTCAGTCTTCAACCAACTATCAAATTCTTGTTGCGGAAGTACAATCACTTTTGAATACATAGCTGAATGGTTCAACCCGCAATATTCTGCACACGCAATATCAAACTTGCCGACATGTTCGGGTAAAAACCAGATCGAGTTATTCCTGTTCGGCATTACATCTCTTTTAAAACGGAATGCAGGGATAAAGAAACTATGATTCACATCCATCGAATGAAGATTTACTTCTATCGCTTTATTAACCGGAACATAAAGAGAATCGGCTTTAACTCCGTTAGCATATTCAAAAGTCCATTTCCACATCTGTGCAGTAACTTTAATAACCATTGCATCTTTAGGAGGATTTTTCAAATCTCTGTAGCCGACCCATCCGTACCAAAACATTGCCATTACTAAAATTATGGGAATAACCGTCCAAAGTATTTCTAATTTCGTATTTCCTTCAATGTTTACAGCTTTCAATCCTTTTTTTCTGTTATACTTAAAAACGAAGTAGATCATTAAAAAAGTAATTAACGTTAAAAGGATAAAAGAAATTCCGGTAATGAACCAGAAAGCTCCATTCACCAAATCAATATGATTCGTACCAAAGATCATGCTTCACCTTATAAAAAACTATAATCCGAAAATAAAAGAGAGATCGAGATCAAAAGGAATAACACAGCCACCACAACGAATATTTTGAAGGTTGCGGTTTCCGTTTTTAAATGCATAAAAAATGTAAGCACCAAATAAGATTTTATACACGCAATAGTCAGCGCAGTAGCCACGGTTAAGTTCCCAAAATTGATTCCGGCAACGGCAACCGTAACTCCCGTAAGCGTCATCAGAACAAGCCAGACTAAAATATAAATTCCGTATGTCGGTTTATGTTCGACAGTACTTTCCAAATGTTCTCCATTCATAAAAACCAATTCCTCAAGTAATTAAATAGAAAAGCGGGAATAAAAAGATCCAAATTAGATCGACTAAATGCCAGTATAAACCGGCGGATTCAAGTCGAACATAATTAGTTTCATTAATTCTCCCTTTAATAGTATAACCTGTCATAACTTCAATCAAAAGAATTCCGATCATCACGTGTAAAGCGTGCAGCCCGGTCATCACGTAATATAAACCGAAAAAGATGATTTCACCGTTTCCTTTTCCTAAAAGAATTTCAGAACCGGGGAAAATTCCGTGATGAATTTTAATATTCCACTCAAAGTATTTGTTGACTAAGAATCCTACAGCCAAAATCATTGTAACGATCTGAAAAAAAACAGAAAGAGATTTATTTTTCTTTCGAATAGCTACAATCGAAAGAACAATCGTTAAACTGCTTGTAAGGAGGATGATCGTATTCAACGCGCCAAGCGATGTATTTAATTCTTTTGCCGCGACGTGAAACTCAGCTTGATAAGTAAACCGGTAAACGGCATAGACAAGGAACATGCCTCCGAATAAAACCAATTCGGTAAAAAGGAAAAGCCACATCCCAAGCCGCGAACCTTCATCGTCCCGGTGAACATGTGCAACTGTATGTTCGGCAATTGTACTCAATTGTCCTCCTTTACTAAAATTTCTTCATTATCTTTATATTCATATGGTCCGGCGGTAATAGTTGGGATCATTTCAAAATTTTCAAGACTTGGTTTATTTTGAATAGACCACTCAAGGGTTTCTCCTCCCCAAGGATTGATCTTCGTATAAGTTGTTTTACTTCTTAAAGCTTTAATAAAATTTGTGAACATGATAATAAGCCCGGTTATCAATATCCACGAACCAATTGTTGAGATCAAATGATAGATGTGGAATTCAGGTAAGTAATCATAATATCTTCTCGGCATACCCAACCATCCCATTACAAACATTGGGAAATAGAGCGTGTTGAATCCGACAAATAAAAACCAGAACCCGGTTTTAGCAGTTCTCATGTTGTACATTTTACCAAACATTTTCGGAAACCAATAATGGAGAGCGGCGAAAATTCCAAAACCTGTTCCGCCAAACATTACATAATGGAAATGGGCTACGATAAATGATGTGTCATGGATGTGCATGTTCACCGATAAAGCGCCTTGAATAAGTCCCGTAAATCCGCCTATAGAAAACAAAAAGATAAATCCCAAAGCATAGAGTAACGGTGCATCGG
>JAVHOS010000255.1:3153-13416 GCA_036170205.1 Ignavibacteriaceae bacterium
CCGCCTATAGAAAACAAAAAGATAAATCCCAAAGCATAGAGTAACGGTGCATCGGTTTGAATAGAACCTTTATATAAAGTTGCAACCCAGTTAAATACTTTAATAGCGCTTGGAATAGCTACGAGAAAAGTTAAAAGAGAAAAAACCAATTGTGCGGTTTCGCTCATTCCAACGGTAAACATATGATGAGCCCAAACCAAAGAGCCGAATAATGCAATCGCAATACTTGAAAAAGCAATAAACTTATATCCGAAGATCGTTCTGTGTGCAAAAACGGGAATAATTTCTGTAATAACACCCATCGCCGGAAGTATCATAATGTAAACCGCCGGATGCGAATAAATCCAGAATAAATGTTGATACAATACCGGGTCGCCGCCCAACGCCGGATCGAACAGACCAACTCCGAAAGCTCTTTCAAACACAACTAATAAAAGAGTAATTCCGACGATTGGAGTTGCTAAGATTTGAACCCAAGCAGTTGCATACAAGGACCAAACGAATAACGGCATACGGAAAAATCCCATTCCCGGCGCGCGCATACGATGGATGGTTACAATAAAATTTAATCCGGTTAAAATTGAAGAGAATCCAAGAATGAATGCAGCGATGAGTGCGGGCATTACATTTGTATTTGTTCTGATACTATATGGAATGTAGAAAGTCCAACCGGTGTCAGCAGGTCCACCGGGAAGAAATACTGAAACGACAGCAAGTAATCCGCCGATGATCAACAACCACCATGAAAGTAAATTTATCCGCGGAAAAGCTACATCCTTTGCTCCGATAAGAATGGGAAGAAAAAAATTTCCGAATACCGCCGGTAAAGCAGGAATAACAAAAAGAAAAATCATTATGATACCGTGCAGGGTAAATAACGAATTATATGTCTGCGCATCCATTATTGTTCTACCGGGAGCGATCAATTCCAACCGCATAAAAAAAGCTAACGTAACCCCAACGGCAAAGAAGGTCAAGGTTGCCATAAGATAAAGAAGACCAATCCGTTTGTGATCAGTGGATAATATCCAGGCAAAGAGACCGGAATGCTTTCCCTTATAATCTAAATAGCTAACAGAATTTCCATTATTGTGCATTAATTCTAAACCTCTTTACTCATTTTTTTTCTTGGTTTTACAGATAACAACACTACTAACACAACCGCGATCAATAAAATTCCGCCGCCGGCAATTCTTGTAACATTTAAAACGTATTTTCTTCCTTCGGGGTCGTAATTAAAACAGAACTTCAAAATATTGGCGATTGTTGGAGAAACTTTTCCTTCAGATGCTTCGATGATCGCCATTTTAAGATCGAACGGTAGAAAAGTTGTTCCCATCAAATAGCGGGTAATTTTTCCGGTTGGAGAAATTAAAATTAAAGCTGATGCGTGAGCAAATTGTCCATTTTCTTTTCTGAAGGAGAACCCGGCAGAATTTGTTAGCTTTAGAATGTTTGCTTTGTCACCGGTTAAAAATCTCCAACCATCTGCGGGAAATTGTTTTTGCACTGAAGTTAAAATGTTTTGCTTTTTCTTTGCAGCAACAGTTGAATTTTCTTCCTCATCAAAAGAAACACAAACAAGCTGGTAATCTTTTGCGGGGGTTAGATCAACTCTATCTACCAACGAAGCAACTTCAGCCATTAAAGGATTACACAAACTCGGGCAGTTGTAGTAAACAAACATCAAGACCGTAGGTTTATTTACAATATCTTTTAGATAAACTTGTTTATTATTCTCGTCGGTAAAAACTGTTTCAACTGCCAATTGGTTACCCAATTTTTCGTTTATTCCCGGCTCGGCTGACTTTACTTTTCCTGCTTGCCCGAAGGTAAATCCAACGGTGGCAATTATCATCGAGGCAAGAATTATTTTTTCTCGCACTCTAAATAAAAAAGAAGATGTAATTATCTTTTTCATTTTAAACAGCGATCCTCTTCATTAAAGAAAATAGTTCAGATACTTCTGTACTGCTAAGTGAAAAAACTTTCCCGGAAAAACCGTTAGTGGAAAGATTGTCTGTGATAACTGCAAGAAATTCTTTTTCTCCAACTTGCCACGATGTTGAATTTAATAACGTAGCTAATGCTTTTTGCTGATCGTTAGTAACGTTAAAAAATGTTTCTGCAGCGGCGCTTTGAGATTTTCCGGTTCTTAAAGTTGAAAGAACAAAATTTATTTTTTGAACTTTAGACAGATATTCAGTCTGTAAAGATTTTTCAGCAGAAGCAACCGGCACGGTTCCGGGTATTTTAGTCCCGGCTGAAAGTGCATAAGTTTTATCAAGATTTGAAATATCTTCAGGAGTATCTTGCGGAGGATTAGACATCCACGTTCTTATAAACTGAATGATCGCAATTCGATCTGACGGAGCTAAATAATCGAACCCCGGCATTCCGGAAGTTAAAATTCCCTTTTGCACTGTACTGTAAATTTGAGTCACTTTTCTACCAAACTTCCACCCATCAGGAGAATGAAAATTTCTCGGTTTTGGATTTAGTGCAACTCCTGCAGCGCCGTCCCCATTCCCTTCAACACCATGACAGGAAGCGCAAGTATTTTGAAAAAGTTGTTTTCCTTTTTCAACTAAAGCCGGAGTTGATTCGGAAAAACTTTTTAGATCGACTGCTGCCGCTACTTTAGCCTCTGCGATTGGAATATCAGAAACAACTACGGTTGAATCATCCAACGCCGATCCAACTTTATTTTGAACAAGCGCACCGGAACTGCCGATGTACAAAAATCCGATCCCGACGATAACAACAAGGAAATAGGGATAGACCAATGCCATAACTTTGATGGGTTCATTCAGTAATTCAGAAAAAGAAAATTTATTTTTTGTCATAGTTCTTCACAATTATAATCTAAAGTTTAAACCTTTTTCAAGTTTCGGATCGCCTACCGGAACGAGATTTTGTTTCTTAGCATTGAAATAGAAAACCAGAATAAAACCGCCAACGGCAGAAATTAAAAAGCTGAATTCAAAAAAGATCGTCAACGCTCCGGCTTTAGCAGAATGTACTTGCGGCATGATCAGCCAATAAAGATCGAGCACGTGTGCAAATAGAATCCAGATGGAAATAAATTTTAATCTCTTGGGATCCATTTTAGCCGGTTGTGTTAACAATACCGCGTACGGCACAAGAAAATGAACGAAGATCAATCCCAACGAAATATAAGACCAGTATCCTCCCCACCTTCCGATGAACCAGAAAGTTTCTTCCGGAAGATTTGCATACCAGATTAACATGAATTGAGAAAATGCGATGTATGCCCAAAAATTAATGAACGTAAATTGCAACGCGCCAAGACTAAAGAGATGTTCGTTGTTCATTCTCGGATGTAAGTATCCTTTTTCCATTAAAAGAACCGTAGCCAGTGTTACCGCCGCCAACGCAGCTACGAATGATCCTGCAAAAAAGTAAACTCCGAAAATTGTGGAGAACCAGTGTGGTTCCAGACTCATCATCCAGTCAATCGCCGAAACGGTAATTGTGATTGCGAAGATCGGCATGAAAGCAGCAGAAAGTTTATTATTCTTTTTTGTAAGCGATTGATCTTTGCTGATATCTTGTTTTCTGGAATTATTAATGAACAAAAAGTAGAACAATGACCAAATTCCAACAGTGAACAAAGTCCTGATGATGAAGAATGTTGTGTTTAAATAAGGGGATTTTCCGCTTAATATTTTATCATGCGAAGTAATATCCGGATGAGACCACTCGAAAATTGATCGGAGATTTAACAGAAGAGGAATCACGAGAATAAATAAAATCGGAATTAATGAAGCAAAGAATTCGGGAACTCTTCGTATTGGTGTACTCCAATCAGCTCCGGCAAGATATTCAAGAGCGATCAAGAAGAGTGAACCAACGGAGATACTCATAATAAAAACATAAGCGAGCAAATAATCGAACAGCGCTCTTTGTGCATCAAAGATGAACCCGGCAACACCAAGCACCAATCCAACTGCTACAAGAATAAATCCCAAACGTTTTAAACTTTCAGGAAGATTTTTCTTTTGATAAACTAAATCATGGTGCGACATTAGACGAAGTCTCCTTTTTCGCTTCTATAATTTCAAGTGGAGAAGCATTTTTAGCTTTTTGTAATGCTCTGATGTAATGGATAACCGCCCACCGCTCTTCGCGTGAGAGTTGAGAAGCATATGAAGGCATTACATTTTGTCCATTTACAATTACGTGATAAATATTTCCGTCCTGCCAGCCTCGAACTTTTTCAGAATGCAGACTTGGCGGATTTGGAAACTGCCCGCGTAAACGACTGTCGCCATCGCCAAAATTTCCGTGGCATGGGGAACAGAAAGTTAAAAATCTTTTCTTCCCTAAATCCAGAACTTCATTTGTGGGAGTTAACGGATTTGAAAGCGGTACAACCGGCACTGCAAGTCCTTTATATTCATAAGGAATAAAATTTCTTGCTACCGTTCCATCAACCGGTTTTCTCATTCCGAAACCATCCGCATAAAATAAACTTTTTGATTGAGCAGTTACTTTCTTCTGGTTCATCATCCAATCAAATGGAGTCATGTAGATCAATTTATTTAAGGTAACGTAAGTGGCTCCCGAGGTTAATAATCCGATAAGAACTAAAAGAGTTATAAACTTCGGTTCAAAAATATTTGCAGTTTCTATAGCCGGATAATAAACTTCAGAAATTTCTTTTGCATGTAATTCTTTGAACAATGTTTTCACTTTTTCAAGATCGAATAATGTGTCTTCACTCTCTATACAAATGCCATATTTATCTCCGGAAACAGCTTTCATATATGGTGTATCGTGCAGCGGATGGCTATTCGATGGAAACTTGAAATAAAATGCAAGCATCCCGATTACCGTTGCAAGCGTTGCGAACAAAACGGTAACTTCAAAAGTAATCGGAACAAATGCCGGTAAAGCGAAAAACGGTTTCCCGCCGATGATCATCGGATAATCTATCGACATCGCCCAATACATAAAAAGTAATGCGAATGCAGCACCGGAAAGTCCGAACGACAACGTAATGTATCCTAACTTCGACGGTTTAAGTTTCATTACCGAATCCATTCCATGCAACGGATACGGAGTATGAACATCATATTTTTTGTAACCGAGTTCATTTACTTTCGTGGCTGCATGAACCAGTTCATCAGGAGTGTTGAACAGAGCAGTTAAACCGAATAATTTATTTGTGCTCATTATTTTTCTCCTCCATGATGTGAAGGTTGAGCCCCTTCGGCTACAGCTTTAATTTCTGACATTGCAACCACCGGAAGTGTTTTCGTAAATATTAAAACTAAGGTAAAGAAAAGTCCGAAACTTCCAATCAAGGTTCCGAGATCAACAATTGTCGGAACAAAATATCCCCAGCTTGAGGGAAGAAAATCTCTGTGAAGACTTGTAACAGTAATTACAAAACGCTCAAACCACATCCCAACGTTCACTAAGATTACGATAACCAGCATAAACGGAATTGTTCTTCTAATCTTTTTGATCCAAAATAGTTGTGGAATAATTACGTTACAGCTTACCATTATCCAATACGCCCAAGCGTAAGGACCGAAGGCGCGATTGATAAACACAAATTGTTCGAATGGATTTCCGCTGTACCATGCAATAAAGAATTCCATTGCATAAGCGTAACCAACCATCGATCCCGTAACTAAAATAATTTTATTCATCTTTTCAAGATGATTAAGTGTGATGATTTCTTGAAGATCAAATACTTTTCTTACAAAGATGAGTACTGTAACAACCATAGCAAATCCGCTAAAAATTGCGCCGGCAACAAAGTACGGCGGGAAAATAGTTGTGTGCCATCCTGGAATAATTGAAACAGCAAAGTCAAAACTTACGATCGTATGAACTGATAAAACGAGCGGAGTTGCGAATCCGGCAAGCAGCATATAAGCTTTTTCGTAATGCTGCCAATTTCTGTGTGAATTTCTCCAACCCAAACTAAAAATAGAATAAATTGTTTTCTTTAATTTAGAAGCGGTTCTATCGCGGAGAACACCAAAATCGGGGATCAATCCAACATACCAAAAAACTAATGAAACGGTAAAATATGTTGAAACTGCAAACACATCCCAAACTAACGGTGAAGTGAAGTTCACCCATAAACCATGCTGATTTGGATACGGCATTAAATATCCGGCTAACCAGGGTCGTCCGGTATGAATTACCGGAAATATTCCGGCGCAAATAACCGCAAAGATTGTCATTGCTTCAGCAAACCGGGCGATACCTGTCCGCCATTTTTGGCGCAACAAATAAAGTACGGCAGAAATCAATGTTCCGGCGTGACCAATACCAACCCAGAAAACAAAGTTGGTAATATCAAACGCCCAGCCTACAGGTTGATTCAATCCCCAAACACCGGGACCATAAAAGAATAAATACGTTACACAGATAACCCCAATGAGAAGTAACGTTGAGGTGATGGATAGCGCGATAAAAAATTTTTTGTCCGGTTTTTCGTCTAAAGGTTTGGCAATCAGCCGGTCAATATCAGCTAAAGTAATTCTGCCTTCAATTAGCGGCAATTCTTGGGAGTAATCAATATTCACTATACTTCCTCCGAATGCGTATTTCTAAGTTTTGCTAAATATGTTACGTTCGGTTTAATATTTAATTCTTCCAAAACATAATATCCAAGTTTATGATTTCTATATTTGTAAAATTCTTCGTTCTTGTCTTTAATGTTCCCGAATTTAATAGCTTCCGTACCACATGAATTTTGGCATGCAGTCCGAACATCACTTCCTTTTAAAGGTTGATTTAGTCGAATAGCTTCCGATCTTGCATCCATAATTCTCTGAATACAGAACGAGCATTTTTCCATTACACCGCGTGAACGAACCGTTACTTCGGGATTGTGCATCAAAGAAACAGAATCTTCTAAGTAATGTCCATCTGCAAAGTAATCTCTAAAATTTAGGAAGTTAAATCTTCTAACTTTATAAGGGCAGTTGTTTGAGCAATATCTTGTTCCCACACAACGGTTATAAACCATTTGATTTAATCCGTCCGGGCTGTGCTGAGTAGCAGCAACCGGGCAAACATTTTCGCACGGTGCTTGATCGCAATGTTGGCAAAGCATCGGCTGTACTGCAACTTTTGGTTCTTCGGGAGTTCCGGAATAATAGCGGTCGATCCTCAACCACATCATTTCCCTTCCCTTTTCAACTTGCTCTTTGCCGACAACAGGAATATTATTTTCAACATTACATGAAGCGACACAATTTCCGCACCCGATGCATCTATTTAAATCGATCGACATTCCCCATTTAACATCGTTGTAGGCAAAGTCATCATACATGTTAGGTGCGTGATGCTCTTTTCCTTCATGAAGGAAATCGGGATTTTTAAGAAATTGAAGCACCGTTCCTTCCTGAATAATATCACGTTTAAGGTGAGCATCTTTTGTAAGTGTGTCATCAAAATTTTGGTGATCTTGTGTCGAAACAACTTTATGTGAACCGCCAACTTTTGAGATAGAAACACTTGTTAAAATCCAAGGAGAATTACCCTTGCTCGAAGCGGCATAAAAGGGTTGAACATTTACACCAGCTTCTTCAGCAATAATTCCGGAATATTTTCTTCCGAAGCCTGTTTCAATTGCGATAAAATTATCAGCCACACCCGGTTGTAAAATTGCCGGAATGGTGATCTTTTTATTTTCAAATTTAATTTCAACCAGATCATTATTTTTTACGCCGAGTGTTTTTGCTGATTTTTCAGAAATCGCAGCGTAATTGTCCCAGGTAACTTTTGAGACAGGATGCGGAAGTTCTTGCAGCCAACCATTGTTTGAGAAACGTCCATCTCCTAAACGGTAACTTTCAGCTATTAAAATTGTAAAGTTCGATGAATCCTTAGACGGTTTAATTCCACTCAATGAAGTTGATGAAAAGGAAAGATTAATAACAGCTTTTTCTTTTGTAGTGATTATACCATCATGCAAAGCGCCGAGCCAGAATTTCTCAAAGGTAAAGGGTGAAGAAACTTTTGGAAAAATATTTTGCTGCCAGTTACTTTTTAAATAATCGAGATATAATTTTTCGGAATAATTTTTCGGATTGCCAGATATCCAGTTGAGAAGCGCAGCTTCTTTTTGTCTTGTTTTGTAGATAGGAGAAATGACCGGCTGCTGTAAACTGTAAATCCCGGTTCGAATATTGTAATCGCCCCAAGATTCTAACGTATGATTGATCGGCAAAACATAAGTACTTGCAAACGCGGTTTCATTTTCAAATTCTGAAAGCGTTACAACGGTTGAAACTTTGCCTAACGCTTTTTCATACTGAATATCTTTTGGAAGATGATAAACCGGATTTGTGTCGAAGTGAATTATTGTTTTCACTTTTCCGGCTTGCATCGAGGCGACCAAAGTTTTAAACTCTTCCATTGAAGAATAAACTGAATGAGCAATATCAGTCTGATCTGCATTGTATAATTTCGTATTTCCAAGAACTTCATTTAACAAATTGACTGCAATTTGAGTTTGCTCATCAAGCGCCCGCCCGCCATAAACGATAGCTGTTCCGCGGTTTGCGGCGAGATCGCTCACAAGAAGAGATAATTTTTTGTAATCAACTCCATGTTTGGAGGCAAAATCGTTTAAAGCATAAGAAGCAATTAGGTTTTTGGCATTCGCGTCAATTGCCGTTGAAGAAATGTTTTTCTTCGTCACTAATTCATTTAATAAAGAAAGTACAAAAGTTAATTGCTGGTCCGGACGAACTCTGAATCGGTAATCGGCATTTATACCGGTTAACGACATATTCCCTTCCGCTATATAAAGTCGATTGAATGACTTAACGTTATTAACATCTTTACGATCGGCAAACAAGCGCATCTGCTCAAGAACGTTTCCTTCAACGCCTAAAAAATCACCTTCGAGTGAAAGAATGATATTGGCTTCGTTCAATTTTATGAGCGGGAAAACTTCTCCACCGTAACATTTCTTCCAAGCAGAGTTTTTTATTTCGTTATGAAAAACATCGTAAGAATATATTTTTGCAGAAGGATATTTTATCTTGAATTCTTCTAACAATTTTTTCGTCGTTGGTGAGTTTACCCGATGAGTGATAACCGCAATTTCTGATCCGGCTGCTGAATCCAAACTGTTTTTAATTTTTGCATCAATATTTTCCCAACTTGTTTTTCCAGAAAAGCCACCTTGCCTTTCCATCGGAAATTGCAACCGCGATGGATCATATAAATTCAGAATTGAAGCTTCGCCTTTAGCGCAAACTTTTCCTTTATTTATCGGATGATCAGGGTTCCCATCGATCTTTATTGGTCTGCCTTCTCTTGTTTTTACAAGAATGCCGCAATTTTGAACGCAGCCATTACAAGTTGAAGCATAATAATCTGGTCTTCCGGGATTAACTTCTTCCGGCTTAACGTTGTACGGAATTATTTCCCCTTTGTCACGGTAATCAGAGCAGCCGGTACCGGCTAAGGCGGCAGAAGCACTTAATAACGCGATAAATTTTCTTCGAGATAATCCGGACAGATTTTTATCAATACTAAAATCGTCCGTAACGCCTTGAGAGAATTCATGTTTCTTGGCTTCAAGAGTTTTTTTATCCGAATACAGTTCTTCAAAACTGCGCCAATAATTTGGATCAGGATTATTATTCTGTGAAATATTTTGATCAGCCATTTACCGCACCTGTTGAATTTCTCTTAACTGCATTAGGATTTTCTTTAATCTTTATTTTATTCACATTGCTCTTCTTATTAAATAAAAGCTTTACCGGGTTTGAAAGTACCGCCGTACCGGCTAAAACAGCCGCACCAAATGATATAAAAAATTTTTTCCTTGAAAGTTTCATTTTTTCTTCCGTTTATAAACTATCTGTGACAAGCCCAGCAATTATCCGGACCGTTTTTCACTTGTTTTAAATAAGGTAGTGTTTCTTTTGCATTCCGATGACAATTCAGGCATGCCTTCATCACAAAAGAGTTCATTTGTCCAACTACTTCCATTTTAGGAATATCTCCATGACAGGAGACGCATTGTATTCCCTTATTTACGTGAACGCTATGGTTGAAATAGGCGTAATCCGGAACCTTGTGAATTCTTTTCCAGGGAATCGGAATTCCTTCTTTATAATACTTAGTTAGTTTTATTATTTCGGGTCGATCTTTTCTTGCAATTGAATGGCAATTCATACAAATGGAAGCTGCAGGAATCACCGCATGGCGGGAATTTGTAACTCCGGTATGGCAATATTGACAATCAATTTTCAT
>JAVHOS010000255.1:13516-33459 GCA_036170205.1 Ignavibacteriaceae bacterium
CCGCATGGCGGGAATTTGTAACTCCGGTATGGCAATATTGACAATCAATTTTCATCGTACCCGCATGCAACAGATGAGAAAACTTTATCGGTTGAGTAGGAGTGTAACCAACCCCGTCTCGTTCTGCTCGTGAAACAAAATAGGTAACGCTGAATGCAGCGGCAACAACAAATAAAACTAAAGGTAATCTGATTCTCAATAGATAATCTAAAAATTGCTTAGACATCTGATTCCTTTTTATTAATAGTTAATAAATCTAACAAATGCGTTTATTTTTTAGTTCAAAATCGGAAGAATAATACAAAAATAATAACAAAATTATTTTTCAATATAATTTAAATCGGTGGGTTCAAAGTTAAATAATTGAACCTTAAAACAAAAATTTTAGAGAAATTATTTCCACTAAATATTAGTATCCATGGATTTTTTTACAAGCGAAACCGTGTGCATCGCTTCCATCTTTAATCCATACTTTTTAATTCCATATTTAAGTTGTCCAAGGCATCCGGGATTGCCCGCAGCCACAATATCCGCACCGGTTTTTTCAAGATTTTTCATTTTCCGTTCAAGAATTTTTTCAGCATCGCTATGTTGGGTTACGTTGTAAATTCCCGCACTTCCGCAGCACCATGTGGATTCCTCCAACTCAACAATTTTCAAACCGGGAATTTGCTGCAGTACTTTCCGGGGCTGTTCCGTTATTTTTTGGGAATGGCACAAATGGCAAGCATCGTGATAGGTAACTTTTTCTTCCAGCGGGCGTAGTTGTTTATTTGGTTCAGCTTCGGCAAGAAATTCTGAAATATCTTTCACTTTATTCGAGAAGTGTTCTGCTTTTGTGGAATATTCAGGATCATCTTTAAAGAGATGCTTGTATTCTTTCATAAAAGCTCCGCATCCGGCGGAATTAGAAATAAGAAAATCATATTGATGTTCCGAGAAAACATCTAAATTTTTCTTTGCCAGTTGCAAGGCTTTTCCAATTTCACCGTTGTGTGCATGAAGCGAACCGCAGCAAACCTGACCCTTTGGAGTAATAATTTCACAATCGTTTTTCGTCAGCACTTCAATTGTATCAAGGTTAATCTCCGCGAAAGCAACATCCATGATACAACCGGTTGAGAAAGCAATTGTATATTTCGCCGGATTTGCTGGTGAAGTTTTTTCGGAAATCACTTCGCTCGAAAAATGCTTCGAGATTGTTGGCATGAGACTCTCTATCTCAACAAGATTTTTGGCAAAAGGGAAAAGTGATAAAACTTTTATAACAACTGTGCGGATTCCGCTTTTCTGATAGAGGTATAGAAATCTTGCGAGCAGTTTTAGCTTCGAATGTTTTGCAACAACAGAATTGAGCAAAAATCTTTTAATGAACTTATTAAATTTTGAAGGTCCTATCCGGCTGTGTTCAATTACAACTCTTGCACTTTCAACCATCTTTCCATATTGAACACCGGCAGGACAAGCGGTTTCACATGCCTGGCAATCCAAACAAAAATCCATTTCTTCAGCAAAAAGATTTGATAATTCAAGTTTTCCTTCTGCTAAAGATTTTATCAATTTTATTCTTCCACGTGGAGAGGAGCGTTCCATTTTGGTCAGTTCATAAGTCGGACAAGTGGCTAAACACATTCCGCAATGCATACATTGTGTTAGCACATCATCGTTTGGCAAGTATTTTGTGAGAAGAACTTTATCTTTTTGCGAAATCATTTTAACATTACTGATGATGAGAATGGAATTCGGGAATTTGTTCTCTCTTTGTAGGAAGCGCACCTTCGCAACGTGGCGCCATAGTTAGAATTTTACCCGGATTTAAAACATTGTTCGGATCAACAGCCGCTTTAATTTTTTTCATAAACTCAATTCCTTCTTTCCCGACTGCATTCTCCAGAAAATCTTTTTTTGCCAAACCTGTTCCATGTTCGCCGGTAATAGTTCCGCCTAATTTTATCGCTTCGTTAAAAATAAAATCGAATGCTTTATGCGCGCGTAAAATTTCGGCGGAATCTCTCTCATCGGTTAAACAAGTTGGATGCAAATTACCGTCACCCGCATGTCCGAAGTTTCCAATGGCAACATTAAAATTTGAAGCCGCGGTTCTAACTTTTTCAATCATTACCGGCAATTCACTTCTTGGTACGGTTGCATCTTCTAAAATGGTAGTTGGTTTTCTTCTTGCAAGTGCGCTAAAAGCCGATCGCCGCGCCGTCTTTAATGTTAAGGCTTCAGTTGAAGTTGCAGATATTTTAATTTGTTCGGCATTGTTTTTCTTTAAAATTGAAATGATTGTTTCGGCGTCTTCATCAACGCTGCTTCCTCTGCCATCAACTTCGATAAGAAGCATTGCTTCAGCATTTCTGTTTAAGCCGATTTTTGTATAATCTTCAACGCAGTTTATTGTTGTGTTGTCAAGAAATTCAATCATGCTTGGAGTAATCAGCGAAGAAATAATATCGGCTACTGAGTTTCCACTGTCGATAATCTTCTTAAAATTCACGCTAATGGTTTTTGATAGAGGTGGAAGCGGAATGAGTTTAAGGAGAATTTTAGTAAATATTCCAAGCGTTCCTTCGCTTCCGATAACAACATCTTTTAAATTATAACCGGCAACATCTTTAACATTTTTTCCGCCAATCTTAATTAATTCACCCGTAGGCAAAATCATTTCAATTCCGAGCACATAATTTTTTGTAACGCCGTATTTTAGTCCGCGCAAACCGCCTGCATTTTCAGCAACATTTCCTCCGAGCGTACAAACATTCATACTTCCGGGATCCGGAGGATAAAATAGTCCAAGTTTTTCAACTTCTTTTTGAAGAACTGCAGTTACGAGTCCAGGTTCTACTAAGGCAGTTAGATTTGCTGTATCAATTTCTAAGATGTTATTCCATTTTGTCATCACCACAACAATAGAATTCTCAACCGGAATTGAACCGCCGCTTAAACCTGTTCCGGCTCCGCGCGGTACAATAGAAAATTTTTCTTTATTGGCTAAAGAGAGGAGTTCGGAAATTTGTTCATTGTTTTGTGGAAAGACAACAGCTTCTGGAAGCTGCGTTATCATTGGAGTTCCATCGTACGAGTAACTAATTCTGTCTTCCGGCGAATTAAAAAAGTTTCCTCGTCCGACAATTTTTTCTATTCTATCTAATGCAGATTTTTCCATTGGAGAATTATGCAGCTAAAAACCGTTTAAGAATTTCGCGAATGATTAATCCGGAAACCAAAGCGATAACAATGTACATGAACAATAATTTTAACATCTTTTTTGTTAAGATAATTGTAGCAAGCGCACCACGCCAGCCGCATCCTTTACAGCGATACATCTTGTAAAGTTTTGTTGTTTGGATTAGTTTTTCTGTTGTACTTCTTGCTTTTGAGCGATGAAGTGAATTAACACTTTTGCAATTCGGGCACTTGCCGTATCCGGGATCTCGAAAAAAAAGGATTTGGCTCATAAGTTAATTCCCCTTTTGTAATATTTTGTTATAATATTTTTTATCATGCAACAATTTTAGTCCCACCTGGAATTGTTTATCCGTATCCAGGCTTGTTCTAATTCTTCCATTTAATCCGTTATACCGTGAAGCTAATTCTTCTTTCACAAAATCAAGGATGTCGTTTTTATTAGTGTCGATTAACTTAGTGAGATTGTCTTTCATATCTTTTTGAATTTCGACCAGCCTGCTTTTGAGATTTAAATACATTTTATCATTTTCCGAAAGAGAAACTAATTCATCAATTTTCTTTTGAATATCGGATTTATAATTGTACTGTTCTTTGTCTAAGAAAGATCTAAACTCAACAAGTAATTGATCATCTTTCATTTTGTTAAATGCATCTTTCTGATTTGCATCATAAAAAATATTTGCATACTTGAAGATGACGCCTTTAGCGAGTAAATCTTGAACGAACCCGGTTATTTTTTCATCCGGAATAAGGCTGTCCGGACTAATTCCGCCGGAACTCATTACCCTTCTGTGATGATCGGTTGAAAAGCTTGTTTCAATCAGCGTATCATATTCGGCTATTACATCATTCTTTTTTCCGTAATCAATTTTCTGGATGCAGCGCCCGCTTGGTGTAAAATATTTTGCCGAAGTTATTTTGAGCGATGTATTATAAGACAACGGAGTAATAGTTTGCACCAAACCTTTTCCAAAAGATTTTTCGCCAACAATAATTCCACGGTCGTGATCTTGAATAGCACCAGCAACGATTTCGGAAGCCGATGCGCTTCCATCGTTTATAAGTAAAAGGAGTTCAGCGTTTGGGAGTAAAGGCTCCTGCTGTGAATAATAACTTCTTAACGAAGCAGTGTCTCTTCCTTTTGTAGTAACGACTAATTTACCTTTAGGAATAAATTTATTAACAATATCAACCGCAACATCTAATAATCCGCCAGGATTGCCGCGCAAATCTAAAACTGCCGATTTAATTTCTTTTTCTTTTTGCAATTCCAGAATCGCTTTTTTTAATTCTTCACCGGAAGAGCGGCCAAAACTATTTAATTTGAAGTAAGCATTGTTGCTATCTTCAGGATAAAATCCATAATACACTAAATTCTTCACAACGATTTGCTCGCGAACCAGATTGAATTTGAGGGTATCTTTTTCCGTTTCCCGGAAAATTTTGAGTTCTAAAAAAGTACCCGGGTCTCCCTTCACCATCGAAGAAATTTCATCAAATTTTTCTGGTACGACTTTTTTGTTATTAACTTCAAGGATAATATCTCCAATACGCAATCCTTGCCGCTGTGCAGCGTAACCTTCCATCAATTCAAAAATTGTAATCTGATTATCTTTAACACCTATCGAAACGCCGATGCCGCCATATTTCCCATTCGTAAGTATTTCAAGATCATCCTGCTTTTTTTCGTCTATAAAATTTGTGTAGGGATCAAGTGTAGAGAGCATTCCTTTGATTCCGGCGCGGAGGAATTTTTCGGGATTAATTTCGTCCACATAATTAAATGTTATCTCTTTATAAACACGTGTAAAAATGTCGATGTTTTTTGCTATCTCGAAGTATAAATCTTTACTTGCATAAACAAAACCGAAAAAACTAAAACATAGTATTCCGGTAATTCCATAAATAATTTTCTTTTTAAGCATATTTTCTTTAATTCTTTTCAAATTTTTCAACCTCTGTAATAATTTCCTTTTGAATAGCAGTAATGTCTTGTAAACCATTTAACACTTTAAATCTTGGTTCCTTTTCCGCCAGGTAAAAATAACCTTTTCTCACTCGTTCGTAAAAATCATTTTTAGATATTTCAATTCTATCAAGGTCCATCGACGAGATTTGAATTTTTCTTTTTTCCGCTTCTTTGGTAGGAATATCAATAAAAAAAGTAAGATCGGGAATGGTTTTGCCTATTACTAAATTATTAATTTGCTCAACCACCGGAAGCGGGATTTCTCTTCCAAATCCTTGATAAGCCGTTGTTGAGTCATGAAATCTATCCGACAAAACATAATAATTATTTTCAAGATACGGTTGAATAACCTCACGCACAAGCTGAGCCCTTGAAGCTGAAAATAAAAATATTTCGGTTTCAATAGTTAAGTTAAGATTTTTTTTGTCCAAAAGGATTTCTCGAATCTTTTCAGATATTTCGGTGCCGCCAGGTTCTCTAATAATTTTAACGGTCTCTCCCCTGTTTTCTAAAAACTCTTTTAAAAGTTTAACCTGAGTTGATTTTCCGCAAAAATCAATTCCTTCAAAAGTTATAAACATTTCAGTATTTCTTTATAATATATTTAATGCGTTCGGGATCGAGATAAATAAGTCTAACATACTTTGGAGGAATAACTGTCGGCGAAACCATCCTCGATGTATCGGCAATAACATCACGATAATCAATGAACACTTGAAAATCTTCTTTTTTCATTCTTCCCAAAAAATTTATTCCTCCGCGAACCGATAAGGATATTTTATCGGGCAAAAGTAAAATCGTTTTATCTTTTGGAATATTTTTAATTTCGATTGGAATATTAGTCATTTCCCTATCAACTATTTTTTGAACATCTCCGTAAATTTTAACATGCGAAGGAGATGACTCGACACCGGGTGCAACGTTAATTCCAACTTGCTCAATAAAAGAGTTTGATACTTGGTCAACAACCAGATCATTGGTTTGAACTTCACTTATATTACTTAGCAACGATCGTGCACCTATTAACGTTACAGAATCGGGAAAAACGTTCAATTGTCTTGCTAAACCAAATCCTTTTTTGAAATCTAAATTTGCATTTGGATTTACTTTTATTTTTTTACTTGCTTTTTTATCCAATTCAATCTGAAGGAATGCCGGTGAAACATCCACGACCTTAATTTCAGAACTCAACCATTGATTTTCTGAAGTACTGCTTGTGAGTTGATATTTATAAACACTCTCTTTTGTTGGCAGCAAACAACGGAATGAAATGTCTTTAGTTGATAAGATAGACAACAATCTCCAACCTTGAGCATTTAGGTTAAGCACTACCGCTGAAGGAAGCTCGCTCTTTATAGCAACATCGTTATCATTTAAAGAAATTTTGAGGGGAACTTCAATTTTATAAATGAATGAATTCCCGAGAACAACCGAAATCCATATAACGACAGCAAATAAAAACGAAGCGATAATTATAGGAAGTTTTTTCTTCATACAGTAAATATAAATGAAAACGAGTTAAACTTGGAAAGAGATTATTTTTTGATCGATCGAAAATATGTTAACAAAGTTTCCCGGTTAGCGCGGGATATTTCCCTTCCATAGATCGGAAACACATCCACTCCGCGTGCAATCTTCCTTAATTGATGGACATTAAACGTTTCTAATTCTTCCATTGAAGTTGATGAAACATCTTGCTGAGATTTTCTTTCACCGGTAACCGGCGGTTCAACTTTCTCCTCTTCTTCAATAGTTGGTTCTTCAACACTAAGATCTTTTAACGCTTCAGCTTTTAATCGCGCTAAAGTATTTTCGGTATGTTTAATCTTATCTTCACCAAGCTCATCAAACAACGAAGCATGCTGTGGTTCCGGTTTCTCTACTTTTAGAACTTTAACATTTTCTTTTGTTGATTCTTCAACTTGAATAACTTTTTTCTCTTTCGCAAGTCGGGGCAATTTGGCGGATTGAGCCGTTTTACTTTTAAGTTCTTCTACAATCTCGGTTGGTAAAATATCAACAGAGGTAAGAGAAATATTTTCGCCTTCATTTAATAATTGCGGAAAGAACTTTGCTAATTGTGAATCAGGATGAGGGATAAGATGCGTTGAGATTAATTGACCAACCCGCTGAGCTGCAGCGGCGCCGGCTTCTATCGAAGACTTCACCGCGGCAGTTTCACCGATAATCTTTATTGTGATTAAAGCCGGGGCAACTTTCTCTTTTCCTATTAAGGTAACATTGGCAGCTTTCAGCATTGCATCGGCTGCCACAATTGCTCCAACCAAACCCTTTGTTTCAACTAAACCAAGAGCTTGAGGCATAATTTTTTATTTTGCGCGTTTAGGTAAAATCGTTTCGACTTCTGTATGAGGTCTTGGGATTACATGGACGGAAACTAATTCTCCAACACGTTGTGCTGCGGCGGCTCCGGCATCTGTGGCAGCTTTAACTGCTCCTACATCACCTCTAACCATAACAGTAACATATCCACCGCCAATAGTTTCTTTTCCAAGAAGTTCAACTTTTGCGGCTTTTACCATTGCATCAGCAGCTTCAATAGCTCCGATTAATCCTTTGGTTTCGATCATTCCAAGTGCGTCAAGTGACATAGATTTGCTCCATATTTGATGTTTTTGTTGTTCAAAAAATAACCGTTAATCTCATTAATGTCAATTATTAAAAATAATATTTTTCATTGTTCGTTTTCAAGAAGATATTCTTGCAAGATTACTGCCGCCGCATTTTTATCGATTAATCCCTTCTCTCTTCGTTTTGATTTTTTAGGAACCGAAGCAATAATTCTTTCTTGCGCCGTAGAAGATGAATAACTTTCATCAACTAAAATAACTTCAAGGGAAAAATCTTTTTCTAATTTTGATTTAAAATCAAGAATAGGTTTTAACATTCTGGAAACCTGCCCATCCTCTCGTAAGGGATTTCCCATGATAATTTTTTCAATCTCTTGTTCTGAAATAATTTTTTTTAATTCTCTAAAAGTTGTATCGTCATTCAAAATAGTAGTATAGGGATAGGCAAAAGTTTTTAACGGATCACACAATGCCAACCCGATACGTTTTGCGCCATAATCAATCGCAAGAATTCGCGAAAGGTTTTCACTCTCTAATTTATTGGACATAATTTTCTAAGCGAGTTACCGTGTAAACACCTTTTATCTTTTTAAGCCGGTCAATCACGCGCGAAAGATGTTCAAGATTTTGAACGAACAGCGTAACTGTCCCTTCAAATTTGAAATTCTTTGTATCAATATTAATAGATTTAATATTAGTGTTTTGGAACGTTACCACTTGATGCGCAATCTCGCTTAACAAACCGGGGTGATCTTCTCCTTTCAGTGATAGTCCCACGATGAAGGTCGAATTTTCAATCGAAGGCCATTCAACCGAAATAATTTTTTCAGATTCTTTTTCGGAAAGTTGGAGCATACTTTTACAATTCTTCCGGTGAATCTTTATTCCTTCTCCTTTAGTTACAAATCCAACAACTTGATCTCCAGGAATTGGGTTACAACATTTCGAATAAGAAAAAAGCATATTCGATCTTTCGCCATCCACAACCAGCGTTCCTCCGGATGAGCGTGCATACTGGGCAAAATTTTCAAATTCAACATTAGATTGCGGCTGCTTCTTTTCTTCCTCTTTGTTTTGTCCGGTCGGATTAAGAATTTCATCGAGGTTTACTTTGCTCTGAGCGATAGCTTTATAAAACTGTTTCGAGTTTTCAAATCTCAAATTCATATAAAGCTTGGCGGTATCTTGAGGTGTAAAAGAAAGTTTCAATTTCTTAATTTTCTTTTCCCACAATTCCTTTCCGGTTTTTGCAAGATCGTCATCTTCTTTATTCAACCATTTACGCGCTTCAGCTTTGGCTTTATGAGTAACTACAAACTTCAGCCAGTTTCTATTCGGATGTTGATTTTTCGAAATGATAATTTCCACTTGATCGCCGCTGTGAAGTTGAGTATCAAGGGGAACAATTTTTTTATTTACCTTTGCGCCAATGCAATGGAAACCAATCTTTGTGTGAATATCAAAAGCGAAATCGACCGGAGTACTTTTAAGGGGAAGTCTTCGCAAATCACCGTTTGGTGTAAAGACGTAAATTTCATCGGAATATAAATTCAGCTTGAAATTTTCTAAAATATTTTTCCTTACATCTTCAGTTCCGCTGGATTCAATCATCTCTCGAATCCATGAGACGTAGTCGCTCATTGTTTTATCGATTGAAGGATTTCCTTCTTTATATCTCCAATGAGCTGCAACACCTTTCTCTGCGATGTCGTGCATCCTCCGTGTGCGGATTTGAACTTCCACTAATTCGCCGTCCGGTCCAACAACAGTGGTATGGATCGACTGATAATTATTGGTTTTGGGGATGGCGATATAATCTTTGAAACGATCGGGAACAGGAATGAATATTTGATTGATGATCCCAAAAGCAGTGTAGCATTGGTTTATATCTTCTGTTTCCAAAATGATCCGCACGGCAAAAAGATCATAAATTTCTTCAAACGGTTTGTTCCGCTTGATCATTTTTCTATAAATGCTGTAAAGATGTTTCGGGCGTCCGCTAATCTCAAATTGTATTTTATATTCATTAAGTTTAATTACAATCGGATCGGAAAATTTGTCAATATATTTTTCTCGTTCCGGTCGCTTCGCACTAATTTTCTTTTTGATGTCTTCATAAGCCTGCTTATTAAGTTCTTTAAAAGCAAGGTCTTCTAATTCCCATTTTAGTTTTCCGAGACCAAAACGATGAGCAAGCGGGGCGTAAATTTCAAGCGTTTCTTTGGCAATCCTTTTTCTTTTTTCAGGATTCAGAAAATCAATTGTTCTCATATTGTGCAATCGATCGGCAAATTTTACAACGATAACTCGAATATCTTTTGAAACCGACATTAAAAGTTTTCGGTAGTTTTCCGCTTGATTAATATCCGCACCTTGAAAAAGCTGTTGAATTTTTGTAAGTCCGTCCACAATCAGCGCAATATCTTCACCAAAATTTTTCTTTATGGTATCGATTGAATATTCCATGTTGTCTTCAACGATATCATGCAAGAGAGCGCAGCAGATCGATATATCATCAAACGGAATTTCGGTAGCTAAAATATTTGAAACAGCATATGGATGCGTAAAGTATGGCTCGTTCGAAGCACGCGTATCATTCTCATGCGCAATTGCCGAAAAATCAAAAGCTTTTTTAATGAGATCAATATTTACAGACGGTAAATTCTTTTGACAATTCTTTATCAATTCGTCAAACATAATAGCCGCTGTTACCGGAGCAATATTCATGATTTATTTTTCTTTTACCAAAGATGTTAATTTTTGCCGTAAAGTTAAAACTCTTTTCAATCGTTCTTCTAGTGTTTGTTTTTCATAATTAGAAAATTTCTTTTTGAACAAAATGTCATCACATAAGCGTAAAGCATTTTTATAATCACCAAGATTTTCATAATCTTGTGCAATCTTATGTTTCAGTACGACTTCATTGATACAGTTTATCTGCTTTTCACTGAAATATGAGGCTGACAATTCGAGATAAATTTGAATTGCCTTCCTTCGATCGATGTCTTCATAAGCGCGGGCTAAAGCCCATTTAAAATTTCTGTTGTTCGGATATTTCTTCAAAGCTTCTACCGCTAATGCAATGGCGTCCAAAGGTTTTTTCCGATCGATGTAAATCCACAATAATGAAATCACACCGGAAGCATAATCATAACTTTCTTTTTCAATTCCTTTAGTAAGTAAATGAAAACCATCTGACCTTTCATCTGAAAAAAAAGGAAGCCAAGCAGCCTTTACACTTTTCCAATATTTATAAGTGCCTATCACAATCAAGGCTTCGTTAAAAGAAGAATCAATTTTCAAACAATTCTCAAAATAATTTACTGCATTTATCCCATCCGTAAAAGTCGAAAACCACTTATCTTCCAAGGCTGAATAATACGCTCGATAGCCATGGATCATCCCATAAAAATAATTTCTCCAAAGAGGGCTTTTTTCTTTCCCCGCATTAATGATCTCTTCAGCTTCCTCCAAATATTTCTCAATCTTATCTTTTTCCAAGGGAAGGGCAAGATCATTCGACTTTGTTATTAGCACAGCTGTTAAATAAAGTTTACCAAAAGGTAAATTTGGGTAAGCCTGATCAAGCGCAAGAAACGTATTGGTTGATGAAACATATTTTTGATCCATGATCTCTCCAATTCCTTTCTTCACAAGGAAATCAACATGCGGATCCGGATAACTTTGTGCAAAAGTTAAAGAGGACAAAAAAAGGAGGAGGATAATTATTTTATAATGTGCCAAATGTTCTGTCCCCTGCATCACCAAGTCCAGGCAAAATATATCCGCGCTCGTTAAGTTTCCTATCTAAAGCAGCGCAATAAATTGGAATATCGGGATGATCGATTGCAATTTTTTTAATTCCTTCCGGCGCAGCAACCAAACAAGCAAAAACACATTTCTTTACTCCACGTCTTTTCAGATATTTCAAAGCTTCGGAAGACGAACCGCCCGTTGCCAACATTGGATCGAGCAAAATAACTTGTGAGTTGTGTATGTCTTTTGGAGTTTTATAATAATATTCGATAGGTTCAAGCGTTTCCTCATTTCTTTGCAAACCGATGTGACCGACTTTTGCATCGGGAATAACTTCGAGAAATCCGCTGACCATTCCAAGTCCGGCACGCAGAACCGGCACAAGCACAACATTTTGTTTTAGTTGGTGCCCGTTGGTTTTTTCTAAAGGAGTTTCTACTTCAGTTTTTCTTACTTGATATTCTTTACTGATTTCAACTGCCAGAATTAATGATATTCTTTTTACCGCCGCACGAAATACTTCAGGATTGGTAATTTTATTCCGAAGGATAGTAATATCTTTTTTAACCAACGGATGATTGTTAAGAAAAAAATTAAAGTGCTTTATGTTCATATATTACTCAAAAGTTGTTGTTAGATTTACGCCCAAGTACCGATAACAAATTAATGAACGGTGAAAGCGGAGGAGTATAATTATATTCGGTGCTTGCTAATTGGTTAACCTGAATGTTGTTTTTAATATAAGTTGAAATAACGTCAGCGTAGCCTGAAACTTCTTTTCCTCCCCAAAATGAAGCTCCCAATATTTTTTTAGTAGAACGATCGAAAAGTATTTTTCCGTAAACCGGAATGCTGCCTCGCATCACTTTTACCAGATTTGGGACGGTTTCATCAATTGATACAAAAGGAATATTTCTAAACTGTAATTCTTCTTCGGTTAACCCAACCTGTGCAAAATAATTATCAAATATTTTAACGGATATATTTTTAATGACCGGTTGATAAAAAGCATTTCCCATCGCAGCATTCTCACCCGCAACGTGCCCTTGCCGTTGGGCAAAAGTAGCTAAAGGGATATAATCATCACTTCTTGTAATTAAATTTTTTAATTCAATGCAATCGCCGCAAGCGTAAATATCTTTCTCGGATGTTTGTAATTTATTATTAACTTTTATCCCGCCGAATTTTCCATGTTCAAGTTTTGCTTGAAGAGAAAGTGAAGTATTCGGTAAAAAACCGGCGCAAGTTATTACAAAATCTATTTCAAGAGATCGCCCTTCGTAATTAATTCCAATTACTTTGCGGTTATCGGTCTTGTATTTAATGTTGCCGGCATTGCCTAAATAAATGATTCTTTTCTCTTCTAAAATTTTTTTTACTAATTGTCTTATTTCTTTGTCTGAAGACGGGAATGGTTCCGCGGCTTGTTCGATTAAGATAACTTCAAAGTCAAGTTTAGTTAAAGCTTCAACTGTTTCCAAACCGATATATCCAGAGCCAATTACACAAACTCTTTTCAGTTTGGAATTTGGAATAAATTCTCTAATCCGAATCACATCCTCAACAGTTTTTAAAGAAAAGACGTTCGTTAATTCGGATGGTAATTGAGGGATCCTTTTTATTTTCGAACCGGTTGCAACAATTAGTTTATCATAACTTAGTTGATATAGTTTTTTATCTGATAATGAATTTACGGTAAGAAATTTTCCCCTTGGATTTATTTCTACAACATGTCGCCTAGTGTAAACGTGAACTTGTTTTTCATCAAAAAATCTTTGTTCATCAAAAAAAACAACCCTTAGCGGGTCTTCAATTTCTCCGGAAAGCACATAAGGCAGTTCGCAAGTACCGGTGGAAATATATTTACTTTGTTCAAGCAGCATTACTTTTGCGTTTGGATTTACGCGCTTAGCTTTTGCAGAAGCAGCAGCTCCGGCAGCGTTTCCCCCAATAACTACTATGGTTTGAGCCGATTTCATTTTTCTTTGAAGCTTAACGTGAACGGAACACCATAAAAACCGAAATGTTTACGGATCAATTTTTCAAGAAATCGTTTGTACGATTCACTAACATTTTTCGGATAATTTGAGAAAAAAAGAAATACCGGATATTTTTCTCCAACTTGATTAATGAATTTTATTTTAACTTCTTTTCCGGTAGATGTTGTTGGCGGCGGAGTACGTTTTATTTCTTCAAGGAGTGTGTTATTCAATTCATCGGTGGGAATCCTTTTCTTCCTTTCTGCCTCGATCTCTTTTGAGAGATCAATTAATTTGTAAATGCGTTGCTTGGTTAGCGCTGAAATAAAAACTACCGGGACATAATCGAGTGAACCAATTTTATCTCTTAGTTCCAGCTCAACTTTTCTTGCTGTGTTGGTTTCCTTTTCGATCAAATCCCACTTGTTGTAAGCGATTATAATTCCTTTTCTTCTTCGCACAGCTTCATCTAATATTTTTTGGTCTTGATTTTCCAAACCGATCGAAGCGTCGATTAAAACGACGGCAACATCTGCTTCAGCTATAGCTTTTAGAGTTCTTATAGAAGAAAAATATTCTATACTTTCCTGAATTTTACTTTTCTTTCTCAATCCGGCCGTATCTATCAAAACAATTTCATCACCGTAATATTTTATAACCGAATTTATGCTGTCTCTCGTTGTTCCGGGAATATCAGTAACTATGCTTCTATTATAACCGAGAAGTGCATTCGTCAAAGAAGATTTTCCGACATTGGGTCGACCAACTATAGCAATTTTTAATCGTTTATCTTCTTCTTCTTCAACTTGCTCAGCAAAATCTTGAGTAAGCAGATCGAGAAAATCTCCCGTTCCCCTTCCAACTAACGCGGAGACGGGAATAGGATCACCGAGTCCAAGGGCGAAAAATTCATTTAATAAATTGTCTTGATTATGTGAATCGACTTTATTTACGAGTAGAAAACATTTTTTCTGAGCTTTCCTGAGCATCTGTCCAATCAAGGTATCAACAGGAAGAATACCGTCTCGCGAGTTTGTAATGAAGAGAATAAAATCAGCTTCCTCTATAGCAATTTCAACTTGTTCACGGATTGCGGTTTCGAATAAATCTGGTGAATTTGGTACATATCCCCCCGTATCAATCAAATTAAATTTTTTATTATTCCACTCTACTTCACCATAATTCCGGTCTCTGGTAACACCGCTGGCATCATCAACAATAGCCTCGCGAACTCCGGTTAAACGGTTATAGAGTGTGGATTTGCCAACATTGGGTCTGCCAACAATTACAACTAAAGGTATTTTCATTTTTTGTTTGTTTTTCTATTTTTTGTTACAGCAAAGCTACGGAATTTTTCCAAAATTGCCGTTAAGTTACTACCGTGTTAACCGGCAAGAGTAGATATTTAGCCCCTAAAACAAGGTTTCAGGTGAATATTGAATTTTGTCTATACCATTTTAAACATATTAAGGTATTTCTCCCTCAGTAATTTCAGATCATGGACGGTGAGGAGAAAAGTTTCTTCTAATTCTTCTGCCAATTTTCCAGTATTTACAAAATCCTCATGTCTTCCCAATTCCTCAAGGTCAGCTCCAATTTGAGTAATTTTCTCCAATCCGAGAGTAATACTTCCTCCTTTTAATTTATGCGCGGCAAAGACGAGATCATAACCTTTTTTGTTACGGCAAGCTTCGATGATTTGTTCAATTAATTTTGGAGTATCGGCTAAGTAAATATCTAATATTTCGATAAAGAATCTCAGATCCTCTTCCGTTGGTAAATCTTCTAAAAAAGCGATTTTACTTTCATCAATGTATGCTGTAACAAATTTTTCATGATCGAGCATATACCTCATCGTATTTTGCTTTACGAGTTTGCTTCCCCAGTTATCAAGCACTTCTTGCAGCGACTCTAATCTAACCGGTTTCGATATATAGTCATCCATTCCGGCAGCAATACACTCTTCGCGGTCTCCTTGCATCGCATTAGCCGTCATCGCTATAATCTTCGGTCGATTCTCTTTTCCGTATAATTTATTTATTTCACGTGATGCGTCAAGTCCATCCATTTCGGGCATGTGTACATCCATAAAGATGATATCATATTCAATGTTCTCAATTGCATCAAGAACTTCATACCCATTTCCGGCAACATCAATACGATACCCGAGTTTAGCGAATATCTTTATAGCTACTTTTTGGTTCACCAAATTATCTTCTGCCAACAAGATTTTTAGAGGATATTTGGTCCCCAAATTTTTGTCGATTGGACGTTGTTTTTCCTTTTTAACTTCTAAAAATTGTAAAAGTCCGAAGATAGCAAGGATTGTTTCGAAAAGAATGGTTTGTTTCGTTGGTTTATATAAGAATTTCGAAATTTTTAATTCTTGAAGTGTTCGCTCTTCCTCTTTTCTTCCAAGAGAAGTAAGGATAACAATGGGAAGTGTTGTGTTCTTTTCGATATCGCGAATTGCACGTGTAAGTGTTATACCGTCCATCTGGGGCATTTGGTAATCAAGTATTGCGAGATCAAATACCTCGCCATGCTCTAACATTTTCAAAGCATCAAGAGGAAACTCAACCGTGGTAGCCGCCATTCCTAAACTCTTCAATTGCAGGTCCAAAATTCTTCTATTGTTAAAATTATCATCTACAACAAGTACTCTTTTGCCTTTAAGATGGCGGGCAAAGTCTTTTGAGTATATTTTTGTAAGTGAAGGAGCCGGTTTTGATTTAATAGAAAAATAAAACGTTGATCCCTTTCCTTCAACGCTATCAACGTGCATTGTACCTCCCATCATTTCTACAATTCTCTTGCTTATCACTAACCCAAGACCTGTACCGCCATAAATTCTGGTAGTAGAAGAATCAACCTGACTGAACGCTTTGAAAAGTTTAGAAATTTTGTCTCTGGGGATACCGATGCCGGTATCCTTCACCGCAAATTCAATCTCAAAAAAATCATTATCTGATTTTTTAGAGATCACATCAACAAATATTTCGCCTGTCTGGGTGAATTTAATAGCATTGCCGACCAGGTTCGTTAAGATTTGACGTACACGGGTTATATCACCATAAATACTTGGTGGAACATCATCATTCAAAAAATAAATTAGATCAATATTTTTTTCAGAAGCTTTCGCAGCGAAGAGATCAAACGTATCCTCAATACAATCTCTCAGATCGAACGGCTGCGATTCAAGTTCAAATTTACCTGATTCAATTTTAGAAAAATCGAGAATATCGTTAATAACTACAAGCAATTGTTCGCCGCTCATTCTAATGGTTTCGGCAAAATCTTTTTCTTCCTTTGGAAGATTAGCATCCATTAGTAAGCCGGTCATTCCAATTATCGCGTTAAGCGGCGTTCTTATTTCATGACTCATCAACGCAAGGAATTCACTTTTCGCTTTCGCCGCCGCATTCGATTGAATTAGAGCTTTGTCAAGTTCAATATTTTTTTGAAGCATTTCTTCACGCGCAATCTTTTGATGGAGCGCGCCCGAAATACTTGCAGCTACTGTTTTTAAAAGTGATTGATCATCTATGGTAAGAATTCTTTTTATCCTACATGAATCAAAACCGATAAATCCCCAAAAACATCCTTTCGCAAAAATTGGAGCTAAAAAGAGGGACTTAATCGTCTTATCAACAAATGCTTTTTTCTGTTCCGGTGTGATGGTATCAAGGTCGAGATAAATAATTTCACCTGAAGATAATCTTTTATAAAGATCAAGTGAGGCAAAACGGCTGTATGAAATAAAATTTGTTTTCAATTCATTCATTTGGCGTTCAACGCCAACGTCAGCCCACTCATAAACCTCTTTCATCATGTAAGTTTGAGTTTCTACTTCCAACAGATTTTCAAAAATATAACCCCGGTCAACTTCGCCGCCTTTACACAACATGGCTAAAACTTTTGTAACCGATTCATCAAAATCGTTTCCGGTTAACAGTGTTTCAGTGGCTCTAGCTATTCCCTGAAGAAGAATTTCTTTCTTCTTCAGTTGGGTTTCTTGATCTTTCCTTTCGGAAATATCTCTAAAAATACTTAGCACCCATTTTTTGTTATCAAGCGTCTGAAGAACTGAATTGGAAACTTCGAAATGCTTTATATTCCCATTCCACAGTTTTAATTCTGCTTCATAACTTATTTTAAAAGAATCGGTTAAAAATCTCTCTTTCAATCTCGCAAGTATTCTTTCGCGGTGCTCTTCTTTATAAGCGATTGTGAATGGGGCATTTTCTATTTTTGATTTTGACAACTCCACAAAATTGGCATACGCTCCATTACAGTGGATAACCGTTCCTACTTCATCAACGATTCTCATTCCATCAGCAGATTTTTCCCACACTTCCTTGTACGTATGTTCAATTGTTTCAATGGTTTCTTTTTGGAGCGTGTTAAGATTTTTTTTCTGACGCATCAAAATCCTTAGGAAAAAAGTCAATGCTTTTTTCCCGGATTCATCAAGTTCACCGGTCTCAAAAAATTTCTGAATAGATGTTTCGTCAATTTTTTTGATGAAGTATTTTAAATCGATAAGATCCATTTGCGCCTAATTGTCTTCTTGTAGAGTTAGTTTAGATGTTAAAGTAAATCTATTAAATTTTCCCGTTAAATCAAATTAAGGTGCACTCCACAATTATTAATTCCTATTCAAATTATCGAAAGACTTTTTATGAAGTTAAGAAGATTGTTTCTAAACCTCAAAAGCCGTAATTTTTATCATTAAATATTATCTACTTTAAGGAGTTTTTTTAATGCGAATTAAACCTTTTCAGAATGAAACGCTAATTGATTTCACAAATCCTAAAAATATTTCTAAACAAAAAGAAGCTTTAAAAGCTGTCCGTAAAAAATTGGGGAAAACTTACGAGCTGATCATCAACGGTAAAAAGATCAAAACCGATCAAACATTTAATTCTTACAATCCATCAGATAAAGACGAAATAATTGCCGCCTTTTATAAAGGAACAAAAGAGTTAGCTAATTTTGCCGTTGAAAGTGCTAACAAAACTTTCCAGACTTGGAAATTTACTTCTCCTTCAGAACGAGCAAATTATCTCTTTAAAGCAGCAGCCATCGCAAGAAAAAAACGATTTGAAATTAACGCTTATATGATTTTAGAAATCGGAAAAAACTTTGCTGAGGCTGACGCTGATACCGCAGAAGCAATTGATTTCTTAGATTTTTACGGACGCGAAATGTTGCGGTACTCCGAAAAGCAGCCAATCACTCCGGTTGCCGGTGAAAAAAATGAACTTGTCTATATTCCTTTGGGTGTTGCTGTGGTGGTTCCGCCATGGAACTTCCCATTTGCAATTTTAGCCGGTATGTCTTCAGCCGCTATTGTTTCCGGAAACACCGTTGTACTTAAACCGTCAAGCGATACCCCAATGATGGGAAAAGTATTTTGCGATATTATGGAAGAAGCCGGATTACCGAAAGGTGTGCTGAACTTTTTACCGGGTTCGGGCAGTGAAGTTGGCGACACGTTAGTCGGGCATCCAAAAACAAGATTTATCTCTTTTACCGGTTCAATGGCTGTTGGAATTCATATTAATGAACTTGCTTCAAAAGTCCAACCGGAACAGATTTGGCTTAAACGTGTTATAGCTGAAATGGGCGGCAAAGATACCATCATCGTTGACAGCGAAACAAATGTTGATACTGCCGTACAAGGTGTTGTTGCTTCTGCATTCGGTTTCCAGGGACAAAAATGCTCCGCTTGTTCCCGTGTTATCGTTGACCAATCAATTTATAAATCTTTTGTCGCAAAATTGAAAACTGAAGTTGATAAAATTGAAGTTGGCGTTGCGGAAGAAAATTATCGAATGGGTCCTGTTTCAAATGCAACCGCTGAAAGAAATATTCTTGGTTACATTGCTATCGGCAAAAAAGAAGGCAAGCTTCTTTGCGGCGGAGAAAAAGCCGCAGGTAACGGATTTTATATCAAACCAACTGTCTTTATTGACATTAAACCTCTCTCCGTTATTTCACAAGAAGAAATTTTTGGTCCAGTGTTGGCGGTTATTAAATCCAACAATTTTGATGACGCTTTAAAGATTGCAAATAATACAAGATATGGATTAACGGGTGCAGTTTATACAAAGAACAGACAAAAGATCGAAAAAGCTAAGGAAGAATTGCTCATCGGTAACTTGTACTTTAATCGGAAGTGCACAGGCGCCATGGTTGGCGGTCATCCATTTGGCGGATTTAATATGTCGGGAACCGATTCAAAAGCCGGCGGAAGAGATTACCTCCTTCTTTTTATGCAAGCAAAATTAATGAGTGAGAAAATATAAAGTTAAAAGTTACAAGTGGAAAGTATAAAGTTCATTCTTTCCACTTTCAACTTTCCACTTTTTACTTCTAATTGATAATAATTTTTTAATTAAATAAAGGAATAAACAGAACAATGAAAATTCATGAGTATCAAGCAAAAGAATT
>JAVHOS010000256.1:0-3175 GCA_036170205.1 Ignavibacteriaceae bacterium
TTGGTAATTTTTGTGAGCATGTTTGTAACAAAGAAAGAGAACCTCCTATTTCCTTAATTTTTAAGACAAACGAACTTAGAAATGTTTCTTCAGTTTACCAAGTGTCATCAAAAAATATTTTAATCACACACCTTACGCATGAAATTCTTACTCTTGCTTGTGAACGTAATCTTGCTCGGTTTTAAATTCGATTAAGAGCACGATTACGATCAAGACACTTTGCGTAAGGTGACTTATTTATATAGAGATCGGTTGGGAGGAATTCCGGCAGACAAATTAGTACAGTAACAAAAAAGTTCGTGCAATCATTCGCGGCGGATTAGTAGAATAATTATAGGATAACTAAAGCGAAAGAATGATTGAATGAAAATGAATGGTTGAATGTTTTCCACTCAGTCATGCATCCATCCAATCTTAGCGCGGCGAAGCCGCCAACCAATGCTTTTTTGATCTTAGAATAAAGATTAACGATTTTTGATTTTAGAAGCCAACCGAATCAAAAATCGCTATTCGTTAATCCTTGTTCGTAAATCGTGTCCCCAAAAACAAGAATTTAACTGCGGATACTATTCATGCTGTTATTCTTTTACAAAATTTATATACCTACCATTTTGCGATGAATATTTTTACTAACGGTCTAATTCCTAATTTTCAATTCCTAATTCTCTAAATCCACTTCATCTCTCTGTACCATGCAACGGTTCTCTTAATTCCCTCTTCAAGAGAAATTTCCTGTTTGTATCCGAAATGATCGAAGGCTTTTTGGTGAGAACAAATCCAATCTTTTTGAGTAATGTCCCTCGCTTTCTCTAAATTAAGCGTTGCGGCTTTGCTTGAGAAGATTGAAAAGAATTGCGCTACCGCCGCTATTCCATAAACTAAAAAGTGAGGAACAATAATATGCAGCGCGTGACGGTTCAAAGCTTTTTCGGTTACATTTCCGATTTCATCCCATGTATAAATTTTTTCTGAAGTGATGAAATAGATTTCTCCTTTTGTTTTTTCGGAAACAGCGGCAAGATAAAATCCGCGCACTAAATCTTTAACGTGAATTAAATTAATATGTTTTGTATCCAAGCCAATCGTTGTAAAAATTCCGCTGTGATACGTTTTAAAGAAGATCAAAATTTCGGTATCACGTTCTCCATAAACAGCGGGGGCGCGACAGATAGTTATCGGCAAATCATTAAAAAATTCACTCGCCACTTTTTCTTCTTCAAGTTTACTTCTTCCGTAAGTGGTAATTGGATGCGGTTCCATAGCTTCGGTAACTAATTCGCCATCAAGTGAAGGACCTCCTGCAGTCTGACTGCTCACAATTAAAATCTTTTTAAAAGAATTCTTAAACTCAACGGCGGTTTCCAATAAAGTTTTCGTCGTTTCCACATTCCCCTTAAAATAACCTTTCGGGCGTTTTGATTTTACTACACCCGCTACATGATAAAGATATGAAGCGCTGGTAAAAGCTTTACGCAATCCTTCTTTATCAAACAAACCCGAATCAATAATTTCTATATTCTTCCCTTTAAACCATTTTAGATCGCTGCTTTTACGCGTGATGCAACGAACCGCAAAGTTCTGCTCGAGTAAATAATCAACTAAATGGCTTCCTACAAAACCATTGCCGCCGGTAACAACTGCAATTTCCTTCATTTTTTTTCCGTAATTTGATTTTGAAACTATTTAATTATAGATTTTAAATGAAAAATTACTAAAATAAGTTCGTATAATTAAACTATTTACCAAATAACCTATTACGGAGGATCTTTTGGATCTCTTTAACAAATGTTTTGAATTTACCCGTGCCGACGAAGTTAAGAAACTCGGGCTTTATCCATACTTCAGACCTATCGAAGCTAATGAAGGACCTGTCGTTCAAATTGAAGGACGAAAAATCGTTATGGCTGGCTCAAATAATTATTTGGGTCTAACGGCTCATCCGGCAGTAAAAGAAGCTGCTATAAAAGCTATTGAAAAATATGGAACCGGCTGTTCGGGTTCGCGTTATTTAACCGGAACACTCGATCTTCATATTGAATTGGAAGAAAGATTGGCAAAATTTTTAGAAGTTGAAGCCGTTCTCTTGTTTTCTACCGGCTACCAGACTGCACAGGGAATTATTCCTACTTTGGTGAACCGCGGCGAGTATGTTGTTTCCGATAGGGATAATCACGCTTGTATTGTCGCCGGAAATTTAATGGCGAAAGGTGTAACGGCTGATGTTGTTCGCTATAAACATAATGACATGGCTGATCTTGAAAGAGTAATTTCCAAATTGCCGGAATCTGCCGGAAAGTTGGTCGTTAGCGACGGCGTCTTCTCTACCGGCGGAGAAATTGTAGACTTGCCTGAATTAAATAGAATTGCAAAAAAATACGGCGCAAGAATTTTAATTGATGACGCGCATTCAGTCGGCGTAATCGGAAAAGGCGGTAAAGGGACTGCGAGCGAATTTAATCTTGGAAAAGAAATTGATCTTACTATGGGAACCTTCAGCAAAACTTTCGCATCACTTGGCGGTTTTGTTGGCGGCGCTGAAAGAGTTATAAACTTTTTGAAACACAATGCCGCGGCGTTAATTTTTTCCGCTTCTCCTACTCCAGCTTCCGCCGCTTCCGCATTAGCCGCTCTTGATATTTTGGAAAAAGAACCGGATCGTGTTACTAAAGTTGTAAGCAATGCCGCAAAAGTTAGAACGGCGTTGATTGACGCCGGATTTAAAGTTGAACCTGGTAGAACCGCTATCGTACCGGTAATTGTTGGCACTGATGAAGTTGCTTTTGTTATGTGGAAAGCGCTTTTCGAAGCCGGTGTTTTTGTTAACGTCTTTATTTCTCCCGGTGTTCCGCAAGGCAGACAAATGATGAGAACAAGCTACATGTCAACTCATGAAGACGAACATCTTGATTTTATCGTTGAAACTTTTAAGAAAGTCGGTAAAGAATTAGGATTGATTTAATGGTTGGTTGTTTGTGGTTAGTAGTTAGTTGCAGATAATGACTATTGACCAATGACCAATTTGCCTTTTAGCTTACTATAGTTTAGAGAATTTATTGTCAGGAGTTAGTATGAGTGTTTCTGTAGAAATTTCTTTGGTGCAGACTAAATCAGAATTAATGCAATTCATAAAATGCCAATGGCAATTTTATAAGAATGATCCATATTGGGTTCCGCC
>JAVHOS010000256.1:3275-9976 GCA_036170205.1 Ignavibacteriaceae bacterium
GGTCCGGCTAATCCTTCTTCAAATGATGAATACGGAATGCTCATCGAAGGCTTTGATGATTCTCCAAGATTGTTAATGACGCACAATCCAAAATATTATTTAAACTTGTGTGACAATTACGGATTCTACAAAGCAAAAGATCTTCTTGCATATAAACTTGAGAATAAAAAAGTAATCACTTCAGAAAAACTAATTCGCGTTGCAGAAATAGCTCGAAAAAGATCAGGGATAACCATTACTTCACTAAACATGAAAAATTTCAAATCCGAATTAGACAAGGTAAAATTAGTTTATAATAAAGCTTGGGCTCCTAACTGGGGTTTTATCCCCATGACCGATGAAGAAATTGACGCAATGGCAAAAGACTTAAAACCTTTAGTTGAACCCTCTCTCGTTTTGTTCGGAGAAATTAAAGGTGAAGTTATCGGCTTTGCTCTTGTTATGCTTGATTATAATCAACTCTTCAAAGAGATGAATGGACATTTATTCCCCTTCAACTTTTTAAAATTGATGACGAAGAAAAAAGAAATTAAATGGGCAAGAGTGATTACACTTGGAATTATTCCCGAATACCAAAAACGTGGTCTTGATGCCGTATTCTACATGGAATGTCTGAATCGTGCACACGCTCTTGGTGTTGATTTAGGTGAAGCAAGTTGGATTTTAGAAGATAACGAAATGATGAATCGCGGCGCGGAAGTAATGTCCGGTGTAGTTTATAAAAAATATCGAATCTATGAGATTGCAATTTAGACCCTTCTTTTTTCTCTTCTTTCTTTTTTACACGGCTTCATCTTTTTGTCAATTTGATAAAAGCGATGAAGCCCTAGTAAAAACAACCTTCACAAGAACTTTCAATAAGATAATTATTTCATCTTACCTCAATTCAAATGATGAAAGAAAAATAACCGCCGCTCTCCTTTCGATTAGTCACTCGGAAGATTCTACTTTCATTCCGCAAATCTGTAAACTCAATTTTCAAAAAAACTACGAAATAATTTGTTTTGCTCTCGGACAATTGGGCGAACATAGAAATTCAACGGAATTTCTGTGGGGAATGTTCGAGAAATATCAGACAAAAGAAATTCAAAAGATCGTTCTGGAATCAATCGGAAAGACCGGCGATAAAAATGATTTACAGAAAATTCTTTCTTTATTTGAAAAAGAAAAGGTGGTAAGTAATTGCGGTGTTGCTTTATCTCTTTATAATTTTTCTTTGCGGAATATTTCTGATCCTAAAAGTATTTCTGTTTTAAACAATATTTTAATTAATAATAATGGAGGAGTTGAAGAATCTCTATTTGCTCTTTTTAGAATCGGAACGACTGATTCAGTGATACTTTCATCAGTTGAAAAAATGCTTCGCTATGAACGAAATCCTTCACAATTTATCGTTCAATACGCACTTGGAATTTTTCGCAAAGCAAAAATTTTTCCCGAGTATCCAGCGTTACTTTTTGGTGTAACCACAAACAAAGATGCGGTGATTCGCATTGAAACTGCAAAAACGGGTATATACTTCCCCCTCAAGGTTGAAAATAATTTTGATTTCCTCTTTCAATTGTTGTTCGATAAAAATCCAAACGTCGCAAGACAAATGGCTATCTCTATCCGGGATATTCCAGTTGAAAACAAGGGAAAAGAAATTGTTGTTCGCTTTATAAGAAAGCAATTGAAGAATGCTAATCTTTCTAAAATGGTGCGTGGTGAACTTTTCATTACTTTTATCAAACATGTGCAAACACTTGATACTTTTTTCATCAAAGAATATGAACCATTTGTTGATAACTCTTTTGTTTACCAGAGTAGTGCTGAATTAAATATTTTACCACCAGATATTTTTAACTATCTAATCGAACAATTTCTTTGGGAGAAAAAAGAGAACAAACTTTTCATTCTCTCGTCAATTTTGAAGCATCAAAAGAATTATAACGATAGTGATGTTTTTAAAGATTTTGCATTTAAAGTTTTCGCAGAGAAAGATATTTCCCTGTCAACCTCTTTGCTCGATGAACTGTCTGATGAATTTATCCAACTCAATAAAAAAGAAATAACTAAAATTATTTTTGCCGATGCAAAACGGAATAAGAGTAATTTGAATTTTGCCGGAAGTGTTGAGAGTTATTATAAGGCACTTGAAAGGATTGATAAAAGTTCCGCTAAAAAACTTTGTAAAACACTTTCCTCTTCAACTATCTATTCTATCGCAAAGTTTACTGCAAATAAACTCGGTAAGAAATCGCCGGTTCAAAACAATGGAAAATATTTTGGAAAACTTTGGGAGCGTGCTTTTAAATATTCAGGAGTAAAAGTAAAAACTTCGAAAGGTGATTTCACCATTGAATTTCTCCCCGACGTCGCTCCAATTTCAGTTGGAAACTTTTGTCTTCTTGCAGAAAAAGATTTTTTTAACGGATTAAAATTCCATCGTGTAGTTCCCGCATTTGTTATTCAAGGCGGCGATCCGGAAAACACAGGCTGGGGTGGTTCAAATATTCCAATCGTTTCAGAATTTTCTCCTTATCAATTTCAAACAGGAATTGTTGGAATGGCAAGCAGCGGGAAAGATACCGAAAGCTCCCAATGGTTTGTGATGCAGGCTTTTCACCCGCACCTTAACAGCAGATACACAATCTTCGGAAATGTAGTTGAAGGAATGGGAACTGTTTTACAGACGGAACAGAATGATGAAATCTTATCATTAGAATTACTTCATTGATAAATTATTTCATCATACTTTCCGGCATGCGGAGGATCGACTTCTTTTAATGTTTTGAAAATAGTTTTGTCTGGATAATCTTTTAAGTCTTCAATTATCTCTTGATACTTTGCATCAAAAAATACTTTTATAAAAATACTTCGCAAATCAATTTTTGATTTTAACGACTGCAATACATTTACAAGCGAAGCAATCTTTTTCTGTCCGTTAGTTTTATTAACTTCGTAAAGATCAATACCATAATGATATTCTGAAATCGCTTCACGAAAAGGTCGGTAGCGTTCGTTCAAAATATCTTCAACCAGATCCCGCCGGTTGTACGTGCCGGAACTTTTGTCCCATCCTTTGCTGAACTTGCTGCTCAAGGCGAGATGAACGATATCGAGCGCTTTTGAAAAATGTGGTGTGCCGCTCAACTGTTCCCATGAGTCGTTATCCATCCCTATAATTAAATAAGCGTAATAATCTAAAAAACTTGTGATCGAATTATTCACCATGGGATTAAAATAGAGCGCCTGGTTTTTTTCATAACCGAAATTCCAATTGTTATCAAGAAGCGTTAGCATCGGTGAATTGTTGGTTGAATTATATACCGGTCTTTGGCTGCCTACAAATACTTGAGCGGAATAAGAAGTTTCATCCGAAGCTGATAAAAAGAAAATTGTGAACGTACATTTTATTTTTGGATTATTCCAAGTTACGCCGGTAAATCGGTTGTTATTTAAATAGTCTTGAACTACTTGAGCAAAGTTTACAAGACTTTCCTTATTAATAACGGGGAGGTTTTCATATTGCACGGTAACCGTTGCTTCTAGTTCTTGTGCTTCTATTGATACTGTTAAAAGTAGTAGTAAACCAAGTATGAATTTCATAATCATTCCTCAAAATCAGTTTTACAGAGCAGAAAATTTTTACGCTGAAATCTTACTAAAAATATCGGTAAAAAGAAAGGATAATTTGGAAACGAGTCCTCCTTTTCACAAAAACCACTTTTCATTCCTTTCGGAATTGATTAATTTTGAATCCAACGAAAGGGAAAAATGTTTTATGGTAAAAAGAAATTTTTCGGTTCTCTTGTTTTGTCTGATATATTTTGTAAAAATTTCCGCACAGCAACATCCGGGAGCAAAATCAATCTCACTTGCCAGTTCCGATGCAGCTTTAAGCAGCGATGCTTTTTCACTTTTTACAAATCCTTCAGGTCTTGCGCAAATGAATTGGATGGAAGGAGGAGTTTTCTATTCTCCTTCTCCATTTGGAATAAAAGAACTTTCAAACGCTTTTTTTGCCGCTTCAATTCCAACGGAATACGGCTCTTTCGGTCTTGGCGTTACCACTTACGGTTTTGAACTTTATAAAGAAAATAAATTTGTTCTTGCTTACTCCAACAGATACGCGAAGAATTTCTTTTACGGCGTGTCGCTTTCGCTCAATCATCTTTCAATAAAAAATTATGGTGAAGATAACGCGTTTACATTTGCATTGGGAGCGCTATATTATATTTCGTCCGATTTCCGATTTGCTTTTGCCGCCGACAATCTTAACAAAGCGAGCTGGGGAAAAGAGAAGAACCAGATCCCAACAGTTTACCGTTCGGGAATTAGTTATGATGTTCTGCAGAATGTTAGTTTGAATGTAGCTGTGGAAAGTGAAGTCGGTTTTAACCCCTCGTTACAATGCGGAATTAACTACGACCTGAACGAATATTTTTCCCTAAGAAGCGGATTTGCGAACGAGCCGACAAAATATAGCGCGGGATTTGGAGTTCACTATTCACAATTCGAAATTGATTACGCAATCTTCACCCATCAGGAACTTGGGTTAACGCATCAGTTCACCGTTTTACTTGGGTTGGAATCACTCGAAAACCGCGGAGAAAAAATTCGTAACTATTTAGGTTTTTAATTACGATGCGAAAATTTCTTATTCCGATTGCTTTGCTCTTTTTCTTGGTTTCACGTTATACACCCGCGCAAACCGACACAACTTCAATCGATATCGAAGAATCATTAGAAAATGTTCTTGAAGAAACAACGGATGAATCGGAAGATAATTTTCTTTACGATGAATTTGAAAATCTTGCTCAACATCCGATTGATCTTAATTCATGCAGTGCAGAAGATTTGTTGCAAATACCTATTTTAGATTTATCCGATGCAACATTAATAATTGAACACCGGAAGAAATTCGGAATGTTTATCTCTTCTTCCGAATTATTTTCTGTCGAAAAACTTGATCAAGAAAAAGTTAGAAAACTTCTCCCCTTTATTTTTACCGAACAAAAATCATTTAACGCAGTTGAAATGAAAAAGCCGAATGTTCCGTTCACTTCTTTCATTCGCGATATAAATGTTGATTACCGAAGCCGGATTATAACAGATCTTCAACCGCGCGCCGGATTTCTTGATAATAAATATCAAGGGAATAAAATTAAATTTTATAACCGTGCAATTTTTGAATTTGACAACACGTATCAACTTTCGATCTTAACAGAAAAAGATGCCGGTGAAAAAAATCTGAATGATTTTAATTCATTTTCTCTTTCGGCAAAAAAATTGGGTGATTTTTCATCGATTGTTGTGGGCGACTACATTGTTGAATTTGGACACGGACTCGCGCTCTGGTCCCCGTATGCGTCGACAAAATCGGCAGACATCGGATTTGTTACAAGGCAGCGTGATAAAAATATTATTCCCTACAAAAGCACCGATGAAAATAATTTCTTCCGTGGAGCCGCTGTTCAATACGATTGGTCTCCATTCAGTTTTTCTCTTTACGCTTCAAACAATTATTTTGATGCGAGCATTGATTCGTTACGAAACGTAATTTCTTCTACACCAATTGACGGCTATCATCGCACGGAAACCGAGTGCAACAAAAAGAAAAGTGCAAAAGAGCAATTACTTGGCGGGCGGGTTGATTATTTGATTTCAAGTACTTTACATCTAAGCGGTCTTTATTATAACTCCACCTATTCCCTCCCGCTAGAAACCCCAAGCGCTGCAAGAGGAAAATCTTTTTCACATTCATCTATTGCTTATTCATACTCACAAAATTCATTCTTAATTTCCGGAGAATTCTCCTACAATGGAATTTCCGTCGCGCAGCTTCATTCACTGCAAAAAACTTTTTCAAGATATTTCAGTTATGTCTTCTCCGTTAGAAGCTACCCAACAAATTATTATTCGTTACACGGGCGAGCCTTTGCAGAGAATCCGTACGACTTGCAAAATGAAATTGGGATTTACAACGGAATTCAACTCAATACATCGTTCGGTAAAATTAATTTTTATTATGATCAATTCATGTTTCCCTCAGCAACAAGTTCAACTCCGCTCTCATCTAAAGGGAATGAGATGTTATTAAACCTTTCCACACGAATAATGAAAAATCTCGAAACCACATTCCGCTATAAAAATGAGAAGAAGGATGTGTTGCTTACGAATGACGATGCTAAAGAATTTTCGGAAAGATTTCGACAACAATTCCGAATTGAAACTTTGTTTTCAATCAATGTTAAACTCCAGTTGAAAAATCGGATTGAATACAATTCATACAAGCTAATAAAGAATAATTACCACGAGAACGGTTGGCTATTCTACCAGGAGGTAAAATATAAATTGCAGCCAAATATTTCATTTTACGGAAGAGTGATTTTCTTCAAGACTGATTCATTCAACTCTGCCATTTATGAATTTGAAAATGATCTTCCCGGCGTAATGTCCAACCTTGCGATGTATGGAGAAGGATTCCGTTGGTATTTATTAGTTAAAATAAAATTATTGAACAAACTCGATCTTTCATTCAAATATTCCGAAACAACCAAACCGAAAGCAAAATCACTCAGCAGCGGAACCTCGGAAATTTTCTCAAACCTCGACAACAATTTTCACTTTCTATTAGAGGTTGGTTTATAACCGTTTCTTTTATTTCATCAAAATATTTTCACTCACTTCTTGTTTCTAAAGTAATTAACCCCTAT
>JAVHOS010000257.1:0-1980 GCA_036170205.1 Ignavibacteriaceae bacterium
CCACCCACTACCCTCCGGTATTTTATCCCGCGCGCTTTATCTTTATATTTGCATTCAATTTAAAGGAACATATGGAAAACATTCGGAACTTTTGCATTATCGCTCATATTGACCACGGAAAGTCCACAATTGCGGACGCTCTGCTGGAATTTACGGGTACGGTTAGCCAGCGTGAAGCAAAAGCGCAATTACTTGACGACATGGATTTGGAACGTGAAAGGGGAATTACCATAAAATCTCACGCAATCCAGATGAATTATAAAGCTAAAAACGGCACAGATTATAAATTAAATTTAATTGATACACCCGGACACGTTGACTTTTCTTACGAAGTTTCCCGCTCGTTAGCCGCTTGCGAAGGAGCAGTTTTAATTGTTGATGCGGCGCAGGGAGTCGAAGCTCAAACGATCAGCAATCTTTATCTTGCGCTCGATGCCGGACTTGAGATCATTCCGGTCTTAAATAAAATTGATCTTCCCAGCGCGGAAGTTGATAAAGTAAAAGGGCAGGTAATCGATCTGATCGGTTGTAACGATAGCGATATTATTCTTGCCAGCGCTAAAGCAAGAATAGGAATAGAAGAAATTTTAGAAGCGGTTATCAATCGAATTCCCGCTCCAACCGGAGATGAAACCAAACCGTTGCAAGCGCTTATCTTCGATTCCGTTTTCGATCAGTACAGAGGCGCAATTGCTTACATCCGCGTTTTTAACGGAACGTTAAAAGAAAAGCAGAAGATAAAATTCTTTGCACACGATAAAGAATATGAAACCGAAGACGTCGGCGTTTTGGGAATGAAGAAGATTAGAACCGGCGAACTTTCCGCCGGAAACGTCGGTTACATGATCACCGGAATTAAAGATGTGAACGATACAAAAGTTGGCGATACCGTTACTTTGGTTAAGCATGGTGCGGCTGAACCTTTGCACGGATATAAAGAAGTTAAGCCGATGGTTTACAGCGGATTATATCCAACGAATACTGAAGAATTTGAAAACTTGCGCGACGCGCTTGACAAATTTCGTTTAAATGATTCAGCGCTTGTTTATGAGCCTGAAACTTCTGCCGCGCTGGGATTTGGTTTTCGCTGCGGATTCCTCGGACTTCTCCACATGGAAATTGTGCAGGAAAGATTGTACCGCGAGTTCAACCAATCAATTATAACAACGCTTCCGAACGTGGAATATATTGTTTATAAAAAGAACGGCACGAAACTTTCGGTTGATAATCCCGCGACGATGCCGGCAGTCGGCGACATTGAACTGATCGAAGAACCGTTTATGAAAGCGCAGATCGTTACCCCAAGCGAGTACGTTGGCAACATTATGAAATTGGCGATGGACAAACGGGGCGTTTATAAAAACACCACCTATCTTGATCCGACCCGCGCCGATCTTCAATTTGAATTTCCATTATCGGAAATTATTTTCGATTTTTACGATAAGCTTAAATCAACTACACGCGGGTACGCTTCGTTCGATTATGAATATATCGGTTACAAAGAAGCTGATCTTGTTAAACTTGATATTCTGCTGAACGGTGAAACAGTTGACGCCCTCTCGATGATCGTTCACCGCAGTAAGTCGTTTGATTGGGGAAGAAAAGTTTGTGATAAGTTAAAAGATTTGATCCCGCGCCAGTTGTTTGAAATCTCTATTCAAGCGGCAATCGGCGCTAAGATCATTTCAAGATCAACCGTAAAAGCTATGCGGAAGAACGTACTTGCAAAATGTTACGGCGGCGATATTTCGCGTAAGCGGAAATTGTTGGAAAAACAAAAAGAAGGAAAGAAGAGAATGAAGCAAGTCGGGAATGTGGAAATTCCCCAGGAAGCTTTTCTTGCCGTTCTCCAAATTGAAGATTGATAAAAAGGTAGAATCTTATGAGAAAAATTATCTTTGCGATTTGTGTTGTTTGCTTAACAACCTTTTCGATTTTCGCGCAGCAAAAGTATATGGTTTACTTTAAAGATAAAGGAAT
>JAVHOS010000258.1:0-1972 GCA_036170205.1 Ignavibacteriaceae bacterium
AAATTAAATCTTGACGCAGAATATATTCACGGAGATATTGGCTGGGAATTTTGGTGCAAAGAAGGAGACGCGTTTCCACAGCGTACCATCGATCTTTTAAATAACGTAAACGCCGCAATGTTCGGCGCAATCACATCTAAACCGGTTAAAATTGCAGAGGCTGAACTTGTTCCTGAATTAAAAGGAACCGGGCTTATCTATCGTTCACCAATAGTGCGCATGCGTCAGTTGTTCAATCTTTATATTTGTTTGCGTCCGTGCAAAGCTTATCCGGGCAATCCCTTAAACTTTAAAGAGAATATTAATATTGTTGTATTTAGAGAGAACACCGAAGACCTTTATTGCGGAGTTGAGTTCAATCCTGTTCCGCAAGAATTAGCTGATGTTCTTACGAAATTATCAAAACCGTTTTCGCCGTTTAGTACAATGCCGTTAGATGAGTATGCTGTTTCAACAAAGATCAACACAAAGAAAGGTTCTGAAAAGATTATCCGCGCCGCTTTTGAGTTTGCAAGAAAGTTTAATAGAAAAAAAGTTACGGTTGTTCACAAAGCAAATGTAGTGCGTGCAACCGACGGGTTATTTTTTGATGTGGCAAAAGAAGTTGCAAAAGATTATCCCGAAATTCAAATGGATGACGCTAACATTGACGCAATGACCATGTGGCTTTTGAAGAATCCCTTCAACTACGATGTACTTGTGGCGCCAAATCTTTATGGAGATATTGTCTCAGATCTTATTGCGCAAATGGTGGGCGGACTCGGTTTTGGCTGTTCCGGCAACATTGGTGAAAAACTTGCCGTGTTTGAGCCTTCGCACGGTTCTGCGCCAAAATATACCGGAATGTATAAAGTAAATCCCATCGCCACAATTCTCGCCGCAAAGATGATGCTCGATTGGCTCGGCGAAAAAGAAATGGGAGACAGACTTGAAAAAGCCACCGCCGAAGTTATTGCTGAAGGAAAAATTAGAACGTACGATATGGGCGGAAGTAATAAGACATTAGAAATTGCGGAAGCGATTGCGGAGAAGCTTTAGGAAGTTGAAAGTAAAAAGTTGAAAGTAAAAAGTAGAAAGTAAAAAGGGAATTCCCGAATGAGGAATTTTTGATCTTATATCTTTCAATGACTACTGACCATTGACAAATGACTTAGAATAAAATGCTGGAGTATTTTTGAACAAACTAATAGTACACGAAGTCGGTATGCGCGATGGACTTCAAGCAGAAAATGAGGTTGTCGCGACCGATCAAAAAATAAAATGGATTAAGCAACTTGCTGGAACGGGTGTTGATATTATTCAAGTTGGTTCGTTTGTAAATCCCAAACGCATGCCGCAAATGGCAGACACCGATGAACTCTTTAACTATTTTTCTAAAGATGAAAATAAATTGAAAGATGTAATTATTTCCGGTTTAGTTTTAAATGAAAAAGGTTTAGAGCGTGGAATGGCTTGCGGAGTTGAAATGTTCTGCATGGGCGTTTCTGCAAGCGAAACGCATTCTCAAAAAAATACCGGAATGTCAATTGCAGAAGCTACTAAACGAATTATCGCAATGGCAAAGAGTGCACTGAGCGCTGGAAAGAAAGTTCAAGTTGCGGTTCAATCTGCATTTGGCTGCGGATATGAAGGAAAAATTTCCGAAGAAAAAGTTCTTTCTTTAATTCAAAAGTTTTTAGAAAACGGATTAATGAATATTAGTTTGGCTGACACTGCCGGGCATGCAATTCCAGACCAAGTTGAAAGATTATTTTCAACAATTTACAAATTAGATGAAAACATTCTATGTGCCTGCCATTTTCATAATACTTACGGACTCGGAATTGCAAATGCTTACTCAGCCTACAAAACCGGAGTGAAATATTTTGAATCTTCTTTTGCCGGATTGGGCGGCTGCCCCTTTACCGCTGTGGCGGCTGGTAATATCGCAACGGAAGATTTGGTGCATCTCTTTCAAAAAATGAATTTGCGT
>JAVHOS010000259.1:0-7868 GCA_036170205.1 Ignavibacteriaceae bacterium
ATGAATACAAAATCCAACACGCCCCTCGTCCTTGCGTTCATCATTGTTGTAGTCGTTTTCCTCCTCTTTTGCGGCGGAGCAATTTCGATGACAATGTTCGGAACAGGAATGAATCATGGCATGAATAACGAAATGAATAACAACGGCTTCTTTAATAATATCAGTTGGATGTGGGTTCCAACGATCGTCGCCTTTATTGTAAGCGCTTTGTTAGGCTGGGTACTATTTTCAAAAAAAGAATAAGTGAGTAGGCATCGTTTAAGTTTATAAAAGAAAAAGGAAATTATGAAAGCATTAGTTTATCACGGACCGGGCAAACGCGCTTGGGAAGAAAAACCAAGACCCGTAATTAAGAATTCTTCCGATGCAATTATCAGAATTACAAAAACAACCATTTGCGGAACCGATCTTCACATTATGAAAGGAGACGTTCCAGAAGTGATTGATGGGCTAATCCTTGGGCATGAAGGCGTTGGAGTTATTGAGGAAGTTGGAACTGCAGTTCTAAATTTTAAAGTTAATGACAAAGTTCTAATCTCATGTATCACCTCTTGCGGAATATGCGAAGAGTGTAAAAAAGGAATGTATGCTCATTGCGAAACGGGCGGCTGGATTCTCGGTCATTTGATTGATGGAACGCAAGCTGAATATGTAAAAATACCTCACGCAGATACAAGTCTTTATCATATTCCGGAAGGCGCTGACGAAGAAGCGATTGTAATGTTGAGCGATATTTTACCAACGGGATTTGAATGTGGAGTGTTAAAGGGACAAGTTAAACCCGGAGATACAGTCGCAATTGTCGGCGCAGGTCCAATCGGTCTTGCTGCTCTACTTACAGCACAATTCTATTCACCTGCCGAAATCATAATGGTGGATTTAGATGAAAACAGGCTAAACGTTGCAAAGAAATTTGGAGCGACAAAGCTTGCCTCTAAAAATCCTGTTGAAGATGTAATGAAACTTACGAATGGAAAAGGTGTTGATGTTGCCATCGAAGCTGTTGGCATTTCGGCTACATTTGATATCTGCCAATCCATCGTTGCAGCAGGGGGACACATTGCAAACATAGGTGTTCACGGCAAAAGTGTCGAGTTGCATCTTGAGAAATTGTGGTCAAGAACCATCACTATTACAACCCGGCTTGTTGATACGGTAACCATTCCAATGCTGCTTAAAACTGTTCTCTCCGGCAAACTGCAACCGGAAAAGTTGATCACCCACAGGTTTGAACTAAGTGAGATAATGAAAGCGTACGATACTTTTGGAAATGCCTCCGAAGAAAAAGCTCTTAAGGTTATCCTTACAAGTGAATGAGAAAGAAAGTAATAATATGAACCGTTTTTTTTTCAAGAGATGTAAAATGATACTTTCGAAAAAGGTGACGGTTATTATAGCAGCATTTTTCTTACTACTTATGTTCGAAAGTTGTTCATCATTCGAACTCGTTGATGTATGGAACGACCCTTCATATCATAAATCTCCCTTGAACAAAGTATTGATTTTTGCCATGATTAAAGACTCTGTTCAAAGGAGAATATGGGAAGATGCATTTGTGGATGAATTTTCCAAGCATGGAATTAATGCTACGTCATCTTACTATTTGTTTCCCAATGCATTATCTAATGGGAACAACGTTGTTGAGACTGTTCAAGAAAAAGGATTTGACGGAATTATAGTAACCCGTCTCCTTCAAGAGAAAACTGAACCACCCCCTTTAGAAAGTAATGTAACCGTAGAACGTTTATCCCGTTTTAATCTTTTTCAGAAAAGGTATGATGTTTATTACTATAATCTTCAACATTCGGTAATAAATGAGTCACAAAATTCAAACCGGCGCTCAATAGATGTCTGGGTGATAAATACTGAGCAACGGATGATATGGAGCGCCACAAGCAACTCTCCTGAACGGAATTCGGTAGAAGCTGTACAAAATGACATCACCGATCTTGTAATGCCTGAATTGACGCGATATGCAATCATTAAATCGAGGAAATAAGAAATGGTACAAAATACAATTGAAAAAATTGAGGAGAATATCCGGGGAAATAGTTCTCTCTCAGAGAATAGCAAATTGGAGTTGCTGAATTTATTGGCAACACTTAAACCGGAAATTGCTAAGTTATCCGAAACAAAAACCGAACATGCGGAAAGTATTGCCGGATTCATGGAACGCTCAACGCATGAGGCGTTGCGGCGTGAGAAAAATCCCGATCTGCTAAAACATGCGATAGATGGGTTGTCGGCTTCGGTGAAAGGATTTGAAGTGTCACATCCGCAATTAGTAGAAACGGTGAATTACATTTCAAATACCTTGGCGAACATGGGTATTTAAAGTTGAAAGTATAAGGTAAAAAGTGGAAAGTAAAAAGTTGGATGACAACACGATAAAACATCTTAATAGTTGAAGGAGATAAAATGAATCGAAAAGTCGGTCTGTGGATTGACCACACAGAAGCGGTCATCGTAAGTCTCACAGGTAATCTGGGAGAAGTTAAATCAATTCCTTCAGGAATAGAGAAATATGTTAGGCTCTCAAACGGAACTCAGCAAATCTCTATGGAAGAAATGCGCAAAAGACGAGTTACTCATCATCTGAAAAAATATTACGATGAAGTAATTTCGTTGGTTAAAGATGCAGAATCTATTCTGATCGTCGGACCCGGAGCGGCAAAATTTGAGTTCAAAAAACGTCTTGACGGTGAAAAATATAATGGACGAGCGATAAATCTTGAGACAGCCGACAAGATGACCGAACCCGAAATTGCGGCAAAAGTTAGAGGATATTATTCGAATTAGATTTCAATTGAATGTAATTGAAAGTAGAATGGTCAATTAGTTGAATAGTAAACAAAAATATATCGCCATCTCTGCCGCAGGAATTCCACGTTCAAGTCCAAAAATAATCGACAGTCTTGAATTGATTCATATTGGAATTCAACTAAAATACAGAACCCTCTTCAAGAAAATTGTTCTTGGAATTTTGGGTAGCATTGGAACGATAATAATTTTACTCCTTACAACTCCTTTCGGCGCCGGTTTAACTCCCGACTCGGTAGCGTATATTTCAGCCGCAAGAAATCTAGTTGACGGCAATGGTTTTCTTACCTACAATGGATTACCCCTGGTTATACAACCTCCCCTTTATTCAATTTTACTTGCGGTTATAAAAGAACTAACCTCCGTTGATCCGCAAATAGCCGCGGGATATGTTAATGCATTGCTCTTCGGAACGATAATTTATTTATCCGGTTTAATACTGCTTAGATACTTGAAATCGTTTGTACTAATAATTCTTGGAACCGTTTCGGTTCTAATTTCCTTTGCACTTGTTCAAGCTTCGTTTATGGCTTTATCTGAACTCCTTTTTATTTTTCTTGTATTGCTGTTCATCTATTATTTCGGAAAGTATCAAATAAAACGGGACCTAATTTCTCTTTTCCTTTTTTCAATTCCGGTATCTCTGGCATGCCTTACCCGCTATACGGGAGTTATCATTATCTTAACAGGAGTTTTGTGTATTGTATTCTTTACAGAGAATCAAAGGAAAGAAAAGTTCCGGCATTCGGTTATCTTTTTACTTATCACCCTTTTGCCGATCACTCTTTGGATCATCAGAAATTATTTTATTTCAGGAACGCTTACCGGACTACGAGCCGCTTCTTCATACACGCTATTTGAGAATATTAGTTTTTTTTACTACACGGTTCTCTCCTGGTATTTTCCGTTGAAGTTAGCCGGTATCTATTTCGTTTTTATTTTTATAATTGTTTCAACCTGGATTTTATTCGGAAGAACTCCTGCAAAATTTTCTATCGGGGAAGCTTTTAAATTAATTGGTCCAAGTCTTATTTTTATCCTTAGTTATTCATGGATCATTATTGTTTCATCAACCACAACGGCTTACGACAAAATTTCCGATAGACTTCTCTCTCCGATCTATATTCCATTACTTTTCGCTTTGTTCTTTATTGCTGATAGAATTCTTCTCTGGTTAAGGAAATACGTTCATCAAAGATCAGTTACCCTGCTCTTTGTCACCGGCATCGTTCTTCTGATGTTCTTCCCGGTTAAAAAAACGATTCAAATAGCAGAACATTTTACCGAACTCTCGGGATGGGGTTTTAATTCTTATGAATGGAGAGAAAACAAAACTATCGAGTATCTTAATCAGCATAAGCTCTTCGAGAAAAATTATAAATTCTACAGCAATGAACCGGAAGCGGTTTATATCTTAACAGGGTTAACAACAATGTGCAGCCCGCCAAAACGATTTTATAACTCCCCACAACTTTTTGATCTTACCAGGAATCCAAAAGAAGGTTGGGAGAAGGGAGAAGCTGTTTGTCTTGTTTGGTTAAATAACTCAACCCGCAACTACCTTTTTACCGTTAATGAACTGCAAAAAAACATAAAGATGACTGAGGTTGTCCATTTGAAAGATGGAGAAATTTATACTTTTTCAATTAATCAGCGTGAATTCGGACAATTGATGGTTAAAGAGAACTAATTCATTTTTCATCCCTTTGGACTATTTTTTTGTCCGGGGGATATATCTATACTTGATTGAGATTTCGTGAAAGAAACGAAAATTTTTACTAACAAGTTGCTCACCTTATGATAAACTGACATTTGGTGTAAGGCAAATTTATTCATAACAGAATTATTACTCGAGAGAGGAATAAAAAAAACGAGAAGAAATATCATGAAAAAACAAGAAGCACAAATCCAACGGAAGACCCTTCCAAAAGCCCCAACAAATATTCAAGGATTTGACGAGATAACGGGAGGCGGATTACCGAAAGGAAGACCTACGCTTGTATGCGGAGGCGCGGGATGCGGGAAAACCCTCTTTGCAATGGAGTTTCTTGTACGCGGTGCAACCATTTATAAAGAACCGGGTGTATTTATTTCTTTCGAGGAAACAGCAAAAGAACTGACGGCAAACGTCGCTTCTTTGGGTTTCGATTTAGATAAATTAGTCGAGCAGAAAAAAATCTGGATTGAACACATTGATATTGAACGGGGTGAAATTGAAAGCAGCGGTGGTGAATATGACCTGAGAGGATTATTTGTACGGATTCACAGCGCAATTGAAAGTATAGGCGCAAAGCGTGTTGTGCTGGATACGATTGAATCCCTTTTTTCAGCGCTGCCCAATGCAACGGTTGTACGAACTGAATTGCGGCGGTTATTCGGCTGGTTGAAAAAGAAAGGGGTTACGGCTATTATAACCGGCGAAAGAGGTAACGGAACCTTAACACGCAATGGATTGGAAGAGTATGTTTCCGATTGCGTTATTCTGCTGGATCATCGTGTAAACGATCAATCATCTATCCGGCGGCTGCGTATTGTTAAATACCGCGGTTCAACGCATGGTACAAACGAATATCCTTTTTTAATTGATGCGGATGGATTTTCTGTTCTGCCGATAACTTCGTTAGGATTGAATCACCTCACCTCCAACGAAAGAATTTCTACCGGTATTCCGCGGCTTGATACGATGCTCTCCGGCAAGGGTTACTTCCGCGGCAGTACGGTGCTGGTTTCAGGAACAGCCGGTACCGGCAAAACAAGTGTGGCTGCACAATTTGTTGAAGCTGCATGCAAACGCGGCGAACATGTTCTTTATTTTGCTTTCGAAGAATCCCCAAGCCAGTTTATGCGTAACATGTCTTCGATAGGAATACATTTAACTCAATATATGAAAAAAGGGTTGCTCACGTTTCACGCAACACGTCCTACATTGTTCGGATTGGAACATCATCTAACAACTACAATCAATTTAATTAATAAATTAAAACCGCAAGTAGTTGTTCTTGATCCGATTGACGCTTTCGTTATGGGAGCAAATCAAACTGAAGTAAAAATTATGTTATTGCGTCTGGTAGATTATTTGAAGATGAGAAATATCACCGCGTTCTTTGCAAGCCTTTCAAACGCCGGAGAAAACCAGGAACTTACCGATATGTCAATCTCCTCATTAATAGACACCTGGCTGCTCTTACGGGATATTGAGATCGGCGGCGAGCGTAATAGAGGATTGTATATTCTTAAATCACGCGGTATGGCTCATTCCAATCAGATCCGGGAGTTTATCCTTACCGATCATGGAATTGAATTGCTCGACGTTTATGTTGGTCCTGAAGGTGTACTGACAGGCTCTGCGCGATTATCACAAGAAGCGAAGAACGATGCAGAACAATTACTGCGCAAACAAGAAATTGAACGGATGCAATTTGGCTTAGAGCTTAAACGCGCTGCGGCTGAAGCTCATATTGTGGTTTTAAAATCTGAATTTAAAGAAGAAGAATCCGAAGCGCTTAAGATCATCGAGATGGAGAAAGCAAAAACCGAAAGATTCGCGCAAGATCAGAAAAAAATGGCGAAGAGTAGAAAAGCAGATACCTTTACTAAAAAAGTAGTATAACATGGTGTAAATTGGTTGCTCTCAAAAGACAACCAATTTTTTACATCAAACAAGAGATCATAACTTAAACAAAGAGGAAAATATCATGAGCAAAGGTCAAGACAGCAAAAAGGGTTCTAAGAAACAACCTGCAAAAACAATGCAAGAAAAAAAGAATGCTAAACGAGCCAAGAAAAACGGATTGACGAATCAAAGTCTTCTCACTGTAGAGAAGAAGAAATAGTCTTAACCGAAGCGGTTCATTTGAGAAGATGAACCGCGGTGTGGGGTTAGTTTACAAGTAAAATTTACATTTTTATAATGTCATGCCTTCGGCATTTACTTCTATTCCTTCTTAGTGTTGTTATAGTAATTCCATCCCTTCGGGATTTGTATTTCTTAATCCCGAAGGGATAACATGATTATAAAAAAGACGAAACAATTAAATTCCCCGAAAGCTTTCGGGGATGACATATTAGTGCAAAATCCTCCCTAAGATGTAGTCCACTTTTCATCCCTTTGTCCGATTGAACCAGACTGCACTTCTTCATATCATAACATGTCAATTTAGAGTTAATCTTAAAAACGTTACAATATGGAAAAAATAATCTTAGAGCATTTTCAAAATCGAAAGCAGGAAGAAAAAATTATCCCGAAAAATATTTCTGTAATTATTTCTAATACGGTAGTTGATAAATTCTTTTTGGAAGTTTACTCGCTTACAATTTTTACCGCACGCTTTTTTAAAGAAGTATTTAATCCGCCGTATGAGTTTAACGAACTTGCGAAACAGTCTTTCCTTATCGGCTACAAGTCTCTTTCTTTAGTAGCCGTAACGAGCTTTATTATCGGGCTTGTGCTTACCGTTCAATCAAGACCCACACTTGCAAAGTTTGGAGCAGAATCATTGTTACCTGTTATGGTAGCTATCTCAATCATCCGGGAAATTGGTCCTGTAATAACCGCGTTGATCTTTGCGGGTAAGGTAGGATCGGGAATCGGCGCAGAATTGGCGTCGATGAATGTTTCTGAACAAATTGACGCGATGCAGGTATCGCACACTAATCCATTTAAATATCTTGTGGTAACAAGAGTACTTTCCGCCACATTGATGCTTCCTGTTTTGGTAGCTTTTTCAGACGCCATCGGATTGTTCGGCTCATACGTTGCCGTTAATTTAAAAGGAAATGTCAGTTCCTATTTATTTTTCTCGCAAATATTTCAAAGCCTTGAATTTAAAGACTTCTTCCCCGCTTTCATCAAAACTTTTTTCTTCGGCTTTGCGATCGGACTTATTGGATGCTACAAAGGATATAACTCAAACAAAGGGACCGAAGGTGTTGGTAAAGCAGCAAACTCCGCCGTCGTATTCGGATCGCTAATGGTTTTTATAATTGATATGATAGCCGTGCAAATTACAAGTTTGATGCAAAATTAATCTGAGCAATAAAAAGAATGA
>JAVHOS010000259.1:7968-9865 GCA_036170205.1 Ignavibacteriaceae bacterium
CTCTAAAAAAGAAATGGATGAACTTGTAAAAGAAGCGTTGGAAAATGTTGGACTCTCCGACACTATTGATATGACTCCATCAGAACTTTCCGGCGGCATGCGCAAAAGATTAGGGCTTGCACGAACATTAATTTTAAAACCGGAAATCATGCTTTACGATGAACCTTCAACCGGGCTTGATCCGATAACATCAAAAGAAATAAGCAACCTCATCCTGGAAGTGCAAAAGAAATATCATACTTCGTCCATCATCATTACACACGATAGAGAATGCGCTAGACTAACAGCCAACCGGATCATCGTAATTAAAGAAGGTGTATGCGCAGCAGAGGGTTCTTACGCTGGGCTTGAAAAATCAAAAGACCCGTGGGTACGGTCATTTTTTGAATAATTCACCTTACACAAAATTTCGTGCTCTTGATCGTAAGCTTGCTCGTACTCGGATTAATGATTGAGCAAGATTAAGAGCACGAACAAGATCAAGATTGTAAATTTCTTTCGTAAGGTAACTGAATAAGAAAAATTAGACAAACTATTTGAGCAGATAATATGAAACAGAACACGACAAATAAAATCAGATTGGGAATATTTGTTTCCCTCGGCATAGCAGTATTCATCGTTGGAATATATTTCATTGGCGAACGGCAGCAATTATTCAGAAGTACTTTTCACCTCAGCGGAGTATTTAAAGACGTCGCCGGACTTCAAGCAGGAAGTAATGTTCGATTCTCTGGAATAACAGTAGGGACTATAGAAAATATTAACATCGTAAGTGATACTTCTGTGAGAGTAGAAATAATTGTTGATGAAAGCACCAGAAAGTTTATTAAGAAGGATGCTATTGCAAGCATTGGCTCTGAAGGACTTATGGGGAATAAAATTTTAATTATTAATCCCGGACCCGGTTTAGAAAAGGAAATTCAAAACAACGATATGATCAAAACAGTTCAGCCAATTAATCTGGATGAAGTTCTCCTCTCGTTAAAATCAACTATCGATAATACATCCCAAATAACAAATGATCTCTCGAAGATCACCACCGACATCCAAACAGGAAAGGGAACAATTGGAAGATTATTGATGGATCAATCGTTGGCTAAAAATTTCGATTCGGCGATCGTTAATCTTAAACAAGGTTCAGCGGGATTAAAAAATCTTATGGATGACGCGAAGATCAGTTTCGATCAAAACTGGGATTCTACTTTTGTTAATTTAAGAGAAAGCTCCGCCGGGTTAAAAATACTTTTAGAGAAAGCAAGAAAGAGCTGGCTGTTGTGGGGTTTTTAAAACCCGGAAATTGTATCAATTATAATTTCTTCTGTTGATCTACGTAAGAGATGTAGTTCCTTTTTCATCCTTTTGGTCTATTGTTAGAACTGTCTGCTATCTATAAATTAATCGGTGAATAAAACCTATTATAAATGATAGAGCTAAAGCATCACCACAACTAATATTTCGATGCTCATTAAATAATTTTAAAGGAGAAAATATGAAAAAAATACTTTACGGTATTCTCGGTTTACTGTTCATTGTACTCATCAACGGCTGTTCGAAGAATGTTGAACCTCAACTCCGCATTTCAAACAAACAGTCAGGCAAAGTAAGTGTAAAAATACAGACTTCAGGCAGTGATAAATTTATTATGAACGAAGTTGAACCCGGGAAAACAACGGAATACAAAACCGTTACCGAGGGAAATATTACTGCTACCGCAGTCGTCCAGAATGAATCGATATCTTTTCTTGCTGCAAAGAGTACTAACTACACAATTATCGTCAGTGCTGATCAACCCTTATCAATGCACGTCGATAAATAATGATGTGTTAGTACAAAGAATAGACTGGCGTCAGATCAGCGTTTGGGAGACGCCAATTATTCTTTCCCATAAATAATCTTA
>JAVHOS010000260.1:0-1957 GCA_036170205.1 Ignavibacteriaceae bacterium
TCCACGTTTATAAATTCACTAATCTCCTTGGGAGTTGCTTTGTGCAGCATCTTCTGAAGTGAAAAATAGGGAAGATGCAAACTGTAACCGACCAGAAAGATCAACCCTATTCTTCCGATCTGCTTCCAGAATGTAAACTTATATTGTCTGAATTCTTCGAGTTTCTTTTTGCCCGAAAGGACGAAAGCAAAACCGGAAATAAATAAAAATGAAGGAGCGACCAATCCGTTGATAAAATTTAAGTAGGTAAACCACCATTCTGTTTTTATCTGCGGCAGTAACATCGTGTTAAAAACGTGAACTTCAATCATTACCAGCAGAACTAATCCGCGGTGAAGATCAACAAACAACAGTCTCTGATTTTTTCCCATACTTTATTTAATAGGGTTATTAATGGATTGTATGTAATTTTAGCAGTGAAAATACTATTTCCTAAAAACGAAACAAAAGAAATTCATTGAAAAAAATTGTTATTACCGGAGCGACCGGATTGATCGGAAGAGAACTCTGTAAAGAATTGTCCTTGCATGGAGATGAACTCACCATCTTTTCAACTAATGTTGAGAAAGCAAAAGCAATTCTTCCGTTTGCGAAAGAAGTTGTAGAGTGGAAGAATTACGATAAGGATTATTCAGTTTACTTAGAGGGAAAAGATGCAGTTATTCACCTTGCCGGTGCGAGTGTTGCCGGAAAACGCTGGACGCCAAGTTATAAAAAAGAAATCTACGACAGCCGCATCAATACAACACGAAATCTTGTTTCTTCGATTGATAAATGTAAACAAAAACCGGAAGTTTTCATTTCGGCTTCAGCAATTGGATTCTATGGTGATAGAGGAGATAGCATTTTAACTGAGACAAGTTCGGTTGGAAAAGATTTCCTTTCGAACGTTTGTGACGACTGGGAAAAAGCCTCGGAACGGATCGAAATGTTAAATGTCCGCAGAGTTATCATTCGGACGGGAATTGTATTAAGCATCGATGACGGCGCGTTGAAAAAGATACTTTTGCCGTTTCAATTATTCGTTGGTGGACCACTGGGAAACGGGAAGCAATGGTTTAGTTGGATTCACCTCGCTGATATTATTTCTCTCTATCTTTTTCTACTTGATAAAAAAAGTCAAAAAGGAATTTTCAACGCAGTCTCTCCGCAACCGGTGCAGATGAAAACTTTTGCGAAGAGACTCGGAAAAGTTTTGCACAAACCTTCACTCTTCCCCGTACCTAAATTTGTTTTGAAATTGGTGATGGGAGAAAGCGCTTCCGCAATTTTAGCGAGTCAAAAAATTAAACCGGAAGCGTTGCTGAACGCGGGATATAAATTCAAGTTTGATGATCTTGAGTCGGCATTAATTAATTTGTTGAAGTAATTTATTTTTCCAGAGCAAGTACTTTCTCAAGTCTTCTTTTATGCCGATCTTCGTTCGAGAATTTGGCATTTGCAAAAGCGTGTACAATTTCTTTCGCGGTTTCAATCCCGATGATCCTTCCGCCGAGACAGAGGACATTCATATCGTCATGCTCAACGCCTTGATGCGCTGAGTAAACATCGTGGCAAACGCATGCGCGAACACTTTTAACTTTGTTCGCGGCGATACAAGCTCCAACTCCGCTGCCGCAAACGATGATCCCTTTTTCTGCTTCGCATGCTGAAATTCTTTTTGCAACAGCGATAGCGAAGTCCGGGTAATCGTCTTTTGCATCGTACACAAGATTTCCTGCGTCGATAACTTCAAAATTATTTGCGAGAAGATATTCCTTTATTTTTTCTTTTGTTTCAAATCCGCCGTGATCGGCGCCGAGAATAATTTTCATTTTATATTCTTTCTAAATTAAATTTTCAATTAATTTGCAAACTGCCACATTATACCGAAACGAATTCCCCGCCACGGCATTGGGTAGTATGGAGTAACGTAATAAGTATTTCCAAAGAGATTTTCCCATGAAAAATAGATCAT
>JAVHOS010000261.1:0-1946 GCA_036170205.1 Ignavibacteriaceae bacterium
TCAAATGAAGAGATTGCTCAATCTCCAGTGGTGAAAGAAAGAGTTTGGAAGGACGTACAAAAGTACAACAAACGTTTCGGGCATATTCAGCAAATAAAAAAGATTGTATTGGTTCCCGATACCTGGACGGTAGAGACCGGCGAATTGACCCCGACTTTGAAATTAAAAAGGAGAGTCATCATTGCAAAGTATAAAGATTTAATTGAAAAAATTTATAGTGAATAACATATTCTCAATACGAAAAATTGAAAAAACTTGCTTAGTGTCCTTAGTGCCTTGTATGTGAAAAGTCCTTTACCACTAAGACACTTAGAGCACTTAGTTTCACTAAGAATCATCAGAATAAACTAATTAACATATTCTAAAACAAAAGATAAATTAATTATGAAAAGAACAATCAATAAAGTTGCTGTGCTTGGCTCCGGAGTAATGGGTTCGCGGATAGCAGCGCACTTTGCCAACATCGGATGCAAAGTGTATCTGCTCGATATCGTTCCCCGTGAATTGACGGAAATTGAGACAAAAAAAGGTCTTACGCTAAAAGATAAAGCTGTAAGAAACCGCATCGCCGATGAAAATCTTGCTTCAGTTTTGAAAGCAAGTCCTTCACCAATTTATTCTTCAACTGATGCTTCAAAAATATCAACCGGAAATTTTGAGGACAATATGAATTGGCTTCAAGAAGTTGATTGGATCGTTGAAGCCGTTGTTGAAAGACTCGACATCAAGAAAATGGTGTTTGAGAATGTGGAAAAATTCAGAAAACCTGGTTCACTTATTACAACCAACACTTCCGGCATTCCAATCCATTTAATGCTGGAAGGAAGAAGCGATGATTTCCAATCAAACTTCTGCGGCGCGCATTTTTTCAATCCACCGAGATATTTGCAGTTGCTTGAAATCATTCCAACTTCACAAACCGATAGTGAAGTAATAGATTTTCTGATGCAATACGGTGATCTCTATCTTGGAAAGACCACGGTGTTGTGTAAAGACACTCCGGCGTTTATCGCCAATAGAATCGGTGTCTTCAGCATCATGGCAGTATTCAAATTGAAAAAAGAATTTGGGCTGACCATAAAAGAAATCGATACACTAACCGGTCCACTAACCGGTAAACCAAAATCAGCAACATTTAGAACTGCTGATGTAGTCGGTATCGATACGCTTGTAAAAGTAGCGGATAATATTTGCAAAGATTGTCCAAACGATGAAGCGCGTGCAATATTTGAAATCCCCGATTACGTTAGAAAGATGACGGAGAACAATTGGCTCGGCGATAAATCGGGACAGGGTTTTTACAAGAAAACGAAAGATGCTTCGGGCAAAAGAGAGATCTTTGAATTGAATACCGATTCGCTTGAATACGCACCAAGTGACAAACCAAAATTCGCATCTGTTGGGGCTGCAAAACCGATTGATAATCTGAAAGACAGATTGAAAGCGCTCAATTCAGCCAAAGATAAAGCGGCAGATTTTTTGCGATTATTAAACTTTCACGTTTTCCAATATGCTTCTAACCGGATCCCGGAAATCTCTGAAGAATTCTTCAAGATAGATGATGGGATGAAAGCCGGTTTCGGTTGGGAACTTGGACCATTTGAAACATGGGATACTTTTGGAGTTGCAAAGACGATCAAAAAAATGGAAGAAGCAAATCTTTCTCCGGCGCAGTGGGTAAAAGATATGGTTGAAAATGGCGCCGATACTTTTTACAAAATTGTAAACGGAAAGAAAAAGTATTACGATATTGTTACAGGTTCGTACGAAGATATTCCGGGAAGAAATGAATTCATCATTCTTGAAAATACAAGAAAAGATGGCGTTGTTTGGCAAAATTCCGGCACATCACTTCATGATATCGGAGATGGCGTTGTGAATCTCGAATTCCACACTAAAATGAATTCAATAGGTAGCGAAGTTCTTGAAGGAATAAACAAAGCTAT
>JAVHOS010000262.1:0-14284 GCA_036170205.1 Ignavibacteriaceae bacterium
GTAGCGCTGATTCCGCTACTCTGATTAACTCAGAAACTCCAACAAAGTGAAAAGTGTATTTTTCAATTCTTTGCGTGAGACTACTCTATCAATAAATCCATGCTCTTGTAAAAACTCAGCCGTCTGGAATCCTTTAGGCAAATCTTTTCCAATTGTTTGTTTAATAACCCGGGGACCTGCAAACCCAATTAGCGCTTTAGGTTCTGCAATGTTAACATCACCTAACATGGCGTAACTTGCTGTAATACCGCCGGTAGTAGGATCGGTTAAAATTGAGATGTACGGGATTCCTAAATCTGCGAGCTTTGCCAATCGAGCGCTAGTTTTTGCCATTTGCATAAGACTTAAAACTCCCTCCATCATTCTTGCTCCGCCACTGGAGGAAATAAGAATCAAAGGAATTTTTGATTTGATAGATTTATCAATTAACCTGGCTATTTTTTCCCCAACAACCGAGCCCATGCTCCCTCCAATGAATTTGAAATCCATGCATCCAAAAGAGATTTCTGTTCCGTTAATTGTTCCAGTTCCGGTACGGATTGCATCATAAAGTTCAGTCTTTTTGATAGCATCATTAATCCGGATTGAATATTTTTTTGTGTCGGTAAAGTCGAGCGGGTCGGCTGACCGCATCTTTTTATTCATCTCTTTAAACGAGCCTGCATCAAGAATAACCTTAATATATTCTTCACTCCCGATACGAAAGTGATAAGAACATTTAACACACGTCCATAAATTACTTTCGAGTTGCTTTTTATGAATTATCTCGTCACACTCCGGACATTTCATCCACATTCCATCCGGCAAATCCATTTTTTGTGTATCATCGGAGAAATTCTTCTTAGATCTTTTAAACCACGACATAGTATTAGTCTTTCCCTTTTTCGACGAATGAAACAATTGTAAGTGTTTTTTGCTGTTCAACAGGATCATTTGAACTTACAGTAATTGTTCTTGTTACAGCTCCCTCTTTATTTGTTGAATCAAATTCTACTTTGAGAGTCCCCTCTTCATTCGGTTTTAAAGATTTTCCATTAATCACGGCTGCCGTACAACCGCATGATGTCCTTACATGATTTACTTCTAATATTGATGAACCAACATTCTTGTATTTAAATGTATATGCGACAATACTTCCTTCTTTAATTTTCCCAAAATCATGTATGGTGGTTTCAAATTGAATTTTCGGTCCTTCAACTTTGACCGGTTCAGCCTTTGCCGCTTTTGGTAAAACTTTTCCGATAATTTCCAATTTCACGTTCGGATGTGCGGCATCATTTGAAGCGAGCGAAATCACTTTATTTTGTAACCCCACTTTCCCTTCAGTATTAAATTCAACGTTGATTGAAGTACCTTCTCCGGGTTGAATTTCATCCTTTTGTGATGCAGCTGCCGTGCATCCGCAGCTTGTCATGATGTTGGTAATTTTAAGAACTTGATCTCCAACGTTTTTAACTTGAAACGCAAACTTTACAATTACTCCTTCGCTTACTTCGCCAAAATTATATTGAGAAATACTTGCATGAATTCTTGGACCAGAGTATTGTGCCGATAAAAAAACAAACGGAAGGAGTAATAACGCAACTAATAAAATTTTTTTCATTTTTAATTTGATCCTTTCACTAAAAAATCCTTGATATATAAAGGTTCCAAAAAATCGATTGCAGTCTGTTCAATTTTGCCGTACAGTTTACTCCATTCTGCAACTACCTTTGCAGATGGGAAACTTAACAAACAATTCCCGGCGTTTCCATAGATCATTTCATTGCGGAAATTGTTTTCCAATTCCACACGGGAAACAATCCCCAACTCCCGCACAAATTTATAGATATTTCCATTATTAATAAAACCTGCAAAATAGATTTCCTCTTTGTTCACTTTATTGGCGACAAAAAAAAGATCATTATTTTTTGTATGATTTAACGCTTCAAGCGCGATTGCTTCAAATGTTGGAACCGGTGTAATTGGCAATGAAGCGCCAAGAGCCATTCCCTTTGCCGCCGCCAATCCTATTCGTAAACCTGTGAACGAGCCTGGACCAATTGACACTGCGATGGAGCTTAAATCCCCCAATGCTATTTCGGCAGTTGAAAGACAATTTTCAACAATGGAAAAAATTTTTATTGAATGGCTGAATTTTATCCGTGAACTTGTTTCAACATACTTTTCGGAATTCCAATAAATGCAGACGCTGCATTGTTCACCGCTTGTTTCAATAGCTAAGATAGGTTTTTCTTCATTCATAATTTTTCTATCCTGAAAGTACGGGAAAAATCATCGTTAACAAGAATAATAATTTCATAACGATTTTTAGGAAGAACAGCGGCATAAAGATCAGCCCATTCAATAATTGAAATTGCCTCTTCATCGTTAAGATAATCATAGAGACCGATATCCAGTAATTCTTGTTCCGATCGAACTCTGTAAAAATCAAAGTGAAAAAACTTTACTTTACCAACGTAAACATTTAACAATGCAAATGTTGGGCTATTTGCATCGTCAATCATAAATTCTTTGCAAAGCGCTTTGGTGAAAAATGTTTTCCCTGAACCCAAATTTCCAGCGAGAGAAACACAATCTCCCTTTTGCAGCAAGGATGAAAATTCTTTAGCAAGATTTGAAGTTTCTTCTTCAGTGAAAATCTTTTGAACGAACGGAAAGATCATTATTTTGTTTCGAGTGTAATTATCGGAAGGATCATTTCTTCCAAAGAAACTCCGCCATGTTGAAAAGTGTCTTTGTAATGGCTCAAATACTTGTGATAGTCAGTCGGGTAAACAAAATAGTAATCCTCTTTAGCAATGATATAACTGATCGAAACACCTCTCCGTGGTAATTTATATTCGAGCGGATCTCTTACAAAGATCGCATGTCTATCATCAACTTTTAAATTTCTGCCATATTTAAAACGGAGATTTGTAGATGTTTCTCTATCACCCAGAACTTTTGCGCCGCGGAGTGAACGAATACTTCCGTGATCTGTTGTAATAACAATTTTTGCGTTCTTCATTTTGGAAATTGATTGGAAGGTTGACAATAGTGAAGAATGAGTGAACCAACTATCTGTTAAAGAACGGTACGCAGCTTCGTCCGGAGCAATTTCTTTCAGCAAGTCAGAATCAGATCTTCCGTGAGCAACCATATCTAAAAAATTAACTACTACTGCTGTGAAATGACTGTTTTGATAAGATAAAATATTTTGCTCAAAATTTCTTCCGACCTCCGGATCAATAATCTTCAGGTATTTTAAATCGGTTTGAAGTTTAATTCTGTTCCTGTTTATTTGCAATTGCAGCAATTCCTTTTCATATTTGTTCATACTTCGTTCGTCGTCATCATTTCCTGTCCAGAGATCAGGATAATTTTTTTCAATTTCTGATGGATAAAGTCCGGCAAACAGAGCATTTCTTGCATAAGAAGTTGCCGTTGGAAGAATTGAATAGTAATAATCTTTTGAGATTTTAAAGTAATCACGCAAATGTTTTTCCATAATCATCCACTGATCAAACCTCAGACAATCTAAAACGAAAAAGAAGATCGGTCCTTTTGCTTCACTTACAAGAGGGAAAACATAATCTTTAACTATTTCAACGGTTACTTTTGGTCTGTTTTCTTTGGAAGAGGAGTTAATCCATGATTTATAATGCCGTTCAACATACTTTGAGAATTCTTTGTTTGCTTCTTTTTTTTGGTCACTGAGTGATTGAAGTAAATTGTATTCTTTGTGAGCTGCCAGTTCTAAATCCCAATGAACTAACTTTAGGTAAAGATCGATCCAATCATTATAAGAAAGTTGGTCTTGCAGAAGCATTGAAATTTGATTAAAATCTTGCAAGTAATCTTTTGTCGCTGTTTCAGTAGAAATCCTCTTCCCTTCCAATATTTTTTTGCACACAAGAAGAACCTGGCTTGGATTAACCGGCTTGGTTAAATAATCTTTTATTTTCCCGCCAATCGCTTCATCCATAAGAGATTCAGCTTCACTTTTTGTAACCATTACAACCGGAATATGCGGATGAGATTCTTTTATCTTTCCGAGAAGTTGCAAACCTCCCATGCCCGGCATCATTTCATCAAGAAAGATGAGATCAATTTCTTTTTCTTTTAAGGTAACTAAGGCATCTTCACCGTTAGTGTTGGTCGAAACATCATACCCTTTTTCAGTTAAGAATATTATATGCGACCGAAGAAGATCGATCTCGTCATCCACCCACAAAATTTTTTTCTGAGCCATATTCGCCTTAATTTTTTTTCATCAATTTGCTTTCATCAAACATAGTAATAATATTTTTATCTGATAGCGCATAAATTTTTACTTACAGAACTATTTTCCGGCAGGAGAGCAGCATTCAATTTCTGTTGGCACTTTTGGTGAAACCATTTTGGGACTCACATAAGGAATGCCGAGATTTAAACCGCGTAAAATGAACAGCACTCCGATTACAAAAGAAAAAACCGGAATAACTTTTCTAAAATTTAATCTCGCTTTAAGAGAAAGCACAGATGAGAAGAGCGACGCGGCAAACATTATAGGAAGCGTCCCCAATCCGAATAATGCCATGAATGCAGCTCCTTCAAAAGCGTCACCGGTTGCTATCGCGCCGGCAATTCCAACATAGACAAATCCGCAGGGAAGAAATCCGTTGAGAATTCCAATAATGAATAAACTTTTCATTGAGTTTTTCCCGAACATGTTGGAAAATTCTTGCTTCAGTTTTGTAACTCCTTTTTGAAACAAACCAATTTTAAAGAAGGAATATTTTTGCGGAATCAGTAAACGCAAAATTATAACAGAACCTAAAATGATTGAAACCATCTGCTGCAAACCGAAGAGCCGAATTCGATCTCCTATTAAACCAAAAAGGAAACCAAAGAACGAGTAGGTTACCACTCTACCGAGATTATAAAGGAGTCGGCTAACAATTAATTGAAATTTTGAATTGCCTCCCATTGGCAACGCAAGAGCAATTGGTCCGCACATTCCAACGCAGTGTATACTGCCAAATAAACCGATTATAAATCCTGAAAAAATCATTTCAATTTATGAAGATACTTTTTTCATCGGAGTAAGAAACGCTATCTAAAGACCATTTAATCTTTACTTTCCAATAACCTTTTGCCAATCTTGAAACGTCAAATCTCTGTGCACCGGTTGAGTCAGACTTCAAATCGATTTTCAAATCTTTTGAAGAATCATCCGGACGGTAGAGTAAAATTATTCCGTCGAGTTCCTTGCCGGAAAAATTTTTAGGTAATTGAATCAGCAGTAAATTAGACTGATATTTTACCTCAACATTTTCTGTGAGTTGTAAAGTTTTTTGCCGTGCATCGATTTCTTCCTGGTACTTCAATTCTTTTTCATAATAATTAGGAGTGACCAACTCAACTTTTTGACCAAAAGCAAAAATGATCACCACGACATTCATCAACAAAAAGAAAATGATGAAGACTACTATCCCGGTTCCCCAGTTCCATTTTAATTTCATACTATCTCATCTTCATGTTTGATAAAAACGACGTCTTGAACGATGTCACTTCCATACCATTCCTATAAACGCCGATTAGAATTGGAGTATTTAATTTTGAAAAAACTTTCTTGTCTGCAATGATCATAAATTTCCCTTCTTCAACTTCGGAAGGTTTCAAATTTAAATCGTTGCCGAGAAGTTTAATCTCTGCATCAAGATTTTTTATCTTTATAGAAACAGTAATCGGTTCAAATGTTTTGTTTACGATATTAAAATTATAAAGATTACTGATCTTGTCATTCGGTTGATCCTGGTAAAGCATTCCCGGTGTGCGCAAAATGTTTACTTCAATGTCTTCACGCGTTGCCACTAAATATGAGAACAACGAAACGAGAAGAAAAAGAATGACCGAATAACTGATTATTCGCGGAGTAATTCTAAATCGAATTCTATTTTTAATTCCTTGCAGCGAATCATAACGGATTAAACCGCGCGGTTTCTTAACTTTATCCATCACATCATCACAAGCATCGATACATGCGGTACAATTAACACATTCCAACTGGATGCCGTTACGAATATCTATTCCTGTCGGACAAACATCCACACACAATCTGCAATCGATGCAGTCTCCCGAAGTTCGTTCCTCATTCTTTTTAATTCTTCCACGGGGTTCACCGCGAACATCATCATAAGCAACCACCAAAGAATTTTTGTCAAGCAGAACTCCCTGGAGTCTTCCGTAAGGACAAACAACCGTGCAAGCTTGTTCACGAAATCGAGAAAAGATAAAATAAAATAAACCGGAGAATAAGATGATGGCAATCAAACCGGATAAATGCTGCGATGGAGGATCGATTATTATTTTGAACAATTCATCATTGCCGATAACCCAAGCGAGAAGAATATTTGCAACAACAAATGATAAAGAGAAAAAGATGAAATGCTTAAAGATTTTTTTTACATATTTGCTCAATGTCCAATCGGCTTTATCCAGGGCAATTTGTTTACGGAAATCGCCTTCAATCCAGTATTCAATCTTTCGAAAAACCATTTCCATAAAAATTGTCTGCGGACAAATCCATCCGCAAAATATTCTACCGAAAATTGCAGTGAACAGAATAATAAAAATTGCGAATGCAATAAATCCTACAACCAAAATTGCAAAGTCGTACGGACCAAAAGCTAATCCGAAAAATATAAATTTCCGGGCGAGCAAATTAAATAACATGAAAGGATGACCATGAACTTTGATGAACGGCGTAACAACAAGAATAAGAATAAGCACAAGTGCAATCACCGTCCTCGCATACATGAACCTTCCTTTCGGTTTTTTGGGATATATCCAAACGCGCTTGCCATGCGAGCTGATTGTTGATACTGAATCCTTATATGATGATGGGTCTTTCAATGGTTCCTTTTCTTTTATTGAACTTTTACAGAATCTGTTTTCTCACTCCAAAGAGTACCCTGCGGAGGTTTTGCATTTGGAGGATTTGTTCCTTGAAGCGAAAGGACAAAACTTGCAGCCTCTTCAATTTGAGCAGGAGTTAATTGCGTCTTCCAGGTTATCATCCCTTTATCCGGAACACCATTAGTGATTGTTGTAAAAACATTTTTTATTCCGCCGCCATGGATCCAATAAGCGTCTGTTAAGTTTGGACCAACGAGTCCTTCACCTTTGCTGCCGTGGCAGACTACACATAATTTATTAAAAGTTGCTTGCCCTGAAACCAAATCTGCAGGATCTTTAAGCAGTTGAACGGTGTTTACATCAACCATTTTGCCGCCAGCCATGTTAGCTTTTTCAAGATCAGCAAGTTTAACTTCTTCAATATATTCCGCTTCTTGCAATTTACCGGATCTAACCACATGATAATCGATCATATAAACAACGCCAAAAATGATGGTAACATAAAAGAGATATTTCCACCAAGGCGGAAGGTTGTTATCCAACTCTCTAATTCCGTCATAATCATGATCGAGCAAAATATCTTTTTCTTTTTCAACCGGAGCTGCATCAATCAGTTTATTATACAACCTGGAAAAAAGCGGTTTCAACGCCGGCTTTGTTCCAAGTTCAGTTTTATTATGGCTGAAAAAGAAAACGATGAAAATGAGAAGAACAAAAAGAAAGAAAATTAATGCAGCGTTATCTATGTAGGCAACCATATCCATTTCCTTAGTTTGAGCAATGGTTGTGGAAGCAGATAAGAAACTCACAATTAAGAATTGTGCAATTCTATTTTTTTTGTTTTGAATAGCTTTTTTCATAACAAATCCTTTATAAATTTCTGTTTTCATCTTCACCTTCAAGAGGAAGATTTTCCATTTGTTTAACATATGAAGCGTCAACTCTAAAAATCCACACGATCATAAAAATGAAAGCGGTAAAAAAAATAAGCAGAGATATTATGGGAAAAATACTGATCCCATCAATTGAACTTAAATAATTAGTAAACATCTTCTTTCTCCTTCTTCTTACTGCTTTTTAGCTTTGATGTCTGTGCCTAATCTTTGCAGATAAGCTATCATGGCAATGATTTCTTTATCCGGGTCCACAACAACGCCGGCGTTGGTAAGATCAACTGAGATAGAATCCGCTTGTTTCATAAGTTCAGCATTGGCAATCGCTTCAAAGCCCTCAGGATACGGAACGCCTAATTTTCTTAAAACAGAAATCTTCTTTGCTGTAGTTGAAATATCCAAAACATTTTCACTCAACCATGGGAATGGCGGCATAATTGAACCAGGTGACATAAGGCGAGGATCATTCATGTGATAGTAATGCCAAACGTTCGGATATTTTTTACCTTCGCGCATCAGATCGGGACCGGTTCGTTTTGATCCCCAAAGAAAAGGATGATCATAAACATATTCACCGGCTTTTGAATACTCGCCATAACGCTCAACTTCGCTTCTGAAAGGACGTATAAGTTGCGAGTGACATCCGAGGCAGCCTTCTCGAATGTATAAATCTCTTCCCTGCAATTCCAACGGTGTATAAGGTTTTACCGAAGCAATTGTAGGAATATTTGTTTTTACCAGGAATGTCGGAATCATTTCCACAATTCCACCAATCAGAATTGCTACTGCAGCAAGAATAGTGAACTGAACAGGTCGACTTTCAATCCAACGATGCCCAAGACCTTTCTTGTATTTAATCGGTTCTTTAATCATCGGCGGAGCTTGCGCTTCTTCATCAGCAACAAAATTTCCTTGCTTAGCGGTTTTAATCAAATTATAAACCATCACAAGTACACCGCTTAGATAGAGTAATCCACCAATAGAGCGGATTACATACATCGGAATAATTTGTAGAACCGTTTCAAGAAAATTAGGATATTGGAGAAGCCCTTGCGGAGTAAATTGTTTCCACATTAACGTTTGTACTAAAGCAGACCAATACATTGAAGAAGCGTAAACAACGATTCCTAAAAACCCGATCCAGAAATGGAAATTGGCAAGTTTTTTTGAATAAAGGTTTGTATTCCAAAGTCTTGGAATGAGCCAATAAAGAATTCCGAATGTCAAAAATCCGTTCCAGCCAAGAGCTCCAATATGCACGTGAGCTATGATCCAATCAGTAAAATGAGCTAATGCGTTAACATTTTTTAAAGAAAGCATCGGACCTTCAAAAGTCGACATCCCATAGGCGGTAATTGCTACAACCATAAATTTGAGTACGACATCTTCTCTTAGTTTATCCCATGCGCCTCGCAAAGTTAAAAGTCCGTTAATCATACCGCCCCAGGAAGGAGCAATAAGCATGATTGAAAAAACCGTTCCTAAAGATTGAGCCCAATCCGGTAAAGCGCTATATAAAAGATGGTGAGGACCCGCCCAGATATAAAGGAATATCAGCGCCCAAAAATGAATGATTGAAAGTCGATACGAATAAATTGGTCTGTTTGCAGCCTTCGGCATAAAATAATACATCAAGCCGAGATATGGAGTAGTTAAGAAGAAAGCCACAGCATTGTGTCCGTACCACCATTGTACCAAAGCATCCTGAACTCCAGCGTATGCAGAATAACTTTTTAGGAAAGTTACCGGCAATTCGATTGAATTAACAATATGCAAAACTGCCACGGTAACGATTGTGGCAATATAAAACCAAATTGCAACGTACAGATGTTTTTCTCTTCTCTTCGCAATTGTTCCGAATAAATTGATAGCAAAAACAACCCAAACAAGAGTAATCAAAATGTCAATCGGCCATTCAAGTTCGGCATATTCTTTACTTGTTGTAATGCCGAGAGGAAGTGTTATTGCAGCTAAAACGATGATCAATTGCCAGCTCCAAAAATGGATTCTGCTTAAAAGATCGTTGAACATTCTGGCCTTTAATAATCGTTGAAGCGAATAATATACTCCCATGAAAATACCGTTGCCTACAAATGCAAAGATCACGGCGTTTGTGTGGAGCGGGCGTAACCGGCTAAATGTTAAGTAAGGAATTCCAAGATTAAGAGCGGGGATGTAAAGCTGTGTGGCAATAATTAAGCCGACCAGCATCCCGACAACGCTCCACAAGACCGTAGCGATAGCAAAAGATTTGACGATTTGATTGTCGTATTTGAAGGTTTCGATTTGCATCATAGATTCTCCAGATTAATTCAAGAGTTGTTTTTTTTATTATTTTCTTTAAAATTTTTTTGATCTTTGTCATCAAAAAGCATTCGCACGGACGGCGTGTATTTATCATCGTATTGACCGCTTTTTACAGCCCATATAAATGCTATGAGGAAACCTCCGGCTACTAAAATACTGAACAAGATGAGCACTGCAATTACGCTCAAAGTAATCCTTTTCGTTTAGCTAAAAACGTTGTTGTTACTGTTGTAAAAATTACAACAGAGATAGAACTTAATGGCATCAAAACTGCCGAGAACAAGGGTGATAATAATCCTTGTACGGCAAAATAGAAACCGACAAGATTATACAAAATCGAAACACCGAAACTCGTATAAATAATTTTCAAACTATCCGCCGTAAAGTTAAGAAAAGTTGGAATTTTTTTTAACATTTCTGCATTTAAAATTGCATCACTAGCCGGTGTAAAGTTAAGAATATCCTCGGAAACGGATATTCCCACATTACTTTCGGCTAAAGCGCCCGCGTCATTAAGTCCATCACCAAACATCAAGACTTTTTTCTTGTTCGATTGAAGTTTTTTTACAAAATTTAATTTATCTAACGGAGATTGCCGGAGTAATACTTTCGCCTCATCTTCAAATAAATTCACCAAATATTTTCGTTCGGTTTCGTTATCTCCTGAAAGGATGTATGAATCATGTTTCTTTCGAATCTCTTTTATCACGGAAGCGGCTTCCATGCGGTATTTATTCTGAATTTTAAACTTCCCTTTTAATTCCTCATTGATTGATACATAAACTTCAGAACTAAGAGGAGGCGAAAATATCTCTACATTTTTTCTCCCTTTCACTTCGCTTGTTTTTAGGTTGAAAAAACTTTCTCCTCCGATCTTAACTTTTTGTCCGGCAACTTCTCCCGTTATCCCTTGTCCAATTATTTCTGTAAAATTTTCAACCTTAAGAATTTCTCTTCCTTCAAGCGCTGAATAAATTTTTTTACTTAACGGATGGTTTGAATTTCTCACGATGGATCGCACCCAGGTTGCTTCTTCAGATAAAAGTAATCCGTCCACAAAACTTATTTCAGTTTCACCGGCTTGTGTTAGCGTACCGGTTTTATCCCAGATAATCGTATCAATCTTTGCCATATCTTCCAAAACCCGGATATTTTTAATGTAAAACTCATTTTTGCCAAAAATCCGAAGCGTATTTCCGAGAGTGAAAGGAGTTGAAAGCGCGAGCGCGCATGGACAAGCTACAATAAGCACGGTTATAAAAGCATTGATCGCGATGTTTCCATCAATGTTCATCCAGAACAAATAGGCTGTAGCAGCTATTACCAGCACTGCAAAAGTGAAATATTTGCTGAACTCATTTGCAGCGCCGGTATAAGAAAAATCCGATGTTCGTTTCGTCTGAAAATTATTCCACAGTTGTGTTAGATAACTTTGCGAAACTTCTTTTAAAACTTCTAATTCAATCGAACTTCCCGCCTGTCTTCCGCCCGCATAAATCATCTCTCCAATCACTTTGCCAACTGGAGCGGATTCACCGGTTACAAAACTGTAATCAATATTTCCCTCGCCGCTAAATAGAATTGAATCGGCGGGAATTAATTCGCCGTTCCTAACCACTATTCTCGTTCCGGTAGTTAGTTGCGAAAGTGGAATTACATTTTCTTCACCCATTTTTTTTACAGTTACGGAAATCGGGAAAAATGATTTATAATTCCTTTCGAAGTTGAGCATATCATAAGTTTTATTTTGAAATATTTTTCCGAGCAGCAAGAAGAAGATTAATCCCGCAAGCGAATCCATAAATCCCGGATTGCCGTGTGCAAATATTTCAAAGACGCTTTTCGTAAAGAGAGTAAAAATTCCGATAGAAATCGGCACATCAATATTGACGAACTTTTTCCTCAATCCTTTAAAAGCAGAAACAAAATACTCCGATCCGCAGTAAAAGAAAAGAGGAAGTGACAGTAAAAAGATGACATAACTAAATGTGGTACGAAGCGATTCACTCGAGATATCAATTGAAAGGTATTCCGGGAAACTGAGCAGCATTATGTTGCCGAATCCAAAACCCGCAAGCCCGACTTTGTAGTACAATTTTTTATTTACGAATGTCTTTGATTTCTTCTCAACATCCTCAAAACTGATCTGAGGTTCATATCCAATATAGGCAAGAATTTCGACTACTTTTCTCAAGGATATTTTAGTCGATTGGAAAGAAACGGATAATTTCTTTTCAATAAAATTTACGCGTGATTGTAAAATGTTTGAATCTACTTTGAACAGATTTTCAAGCAGCCAAATACATGAACTGCAATGCATTTGCGGAATGAAAAACGTAACTGTGCTTACTTTCCCATCGGAAAAATCAAGAAGTTTGTTTGTTAATTCCTCATCATCCAGGTAAGCATACTTATTTTTTAAGAGCGTATTTTTTTGTGCTTTACCAGGAGTTTCATTAAGATCATAATAGGTGCAAAGATTTTTTTCATTTAATATTTCATAAACGATTTTGCATCCTTCGCAGCAGAAAATCTTTTCATCCATACGGATTGAGTCTGAAGGAGAAATTTCTCCGCAATGATAACAAACAAGATTGGTGTCTTGTAAAATTTGTTTAGAAAGAGTCATATTTTTTATTGAAGAATCGCGTTAGCATTTAAATTCGGCTGGAGGGTGAGGTGCAAAAAAAGAATGAAACCCAGGGCTTATCTCCCCGTTAAGTCCCAAGTTTCATTTCTTAATTTTCAAAAACACTCATAAATAACACATTTTGTGCCAGCCAAAAGAATAATTTTTTTGATTAAAAATGATAGATAAAATAATTGCTTTATGATAAATAACAAAACATTTCTTGATTTTGAGAAAGATTAGAGGGATTTAAGCAAGCTTAAAGAAATCCAACTTCCGCCGTCGGTTTTACCCGGATTGGGTTGCGCAACAACTATTCCCGGAGTTTCTTCTGAAGGTGGCAGATTTTTTTTAATAACTTTTAAAGGAACAAATTGCCCGCCTTCAACTAAAAGAATGAAGGAGTTCCACAGATATGAGGCTGAAAGAAAAACTTTGCCGATTATCACCTTTCGTACCGGAAGAATATTTCTTGTAAAATTTTTCACGCCAAAAACCAAATAAGATGGCTGCCAATTATCAAAGGTCAACTCCGGTAGAATTTGGTAAATCGAGAGACCGGGTTCAACTGAAAAATTTGAGAATACAAATCTCTTTTTCGTTTCGAAAGTGAACAAGTGCATATGTCCTGCCAACCGATAATTGATTCTGTTAGCAACCAGCGAGGTTAGCACGGAGGTAAAAGGCCACGATTGGATATTTCCCACCAACGAACCTTTGATAAAATCATACGCAATGGAAAACTGCGGCAGCCAAATATTTTCATTCGCTTCAAAACTTTTTATGGCTACTCTATTATAAAGTGCATCAGTAAATGAATTACCGCCGAATGAATTTTTTGAGAAGAAAAAATCAAAAATACTTTCTCCTTCACCATGAACAAAATTAATTTCTACCGGAACCGATGAAGAAGCATTGGCAACAGTAAAACTAGCAAGTGATCCGTGGGTTTGATCATCAACGGCAAAGACGGGATTCTCATTTTCGTTCTTCGTGCTTAAATATTTTTCAAACTGAAAAGCGATTCGGGTTTTGTTTTCCGGATGAAAGCCAACTGAATAATATATCTTCGAAAGCCATGTCAGATTGTTTATGTCAATTCTTGAATCCACATATTTCAGATCGAGTATCGAGGGAAAGGAGTAAGCATAGTACCCAATTCTGAATTTCTCAAACCAGTGAGAAGTATTTTTAAATCCGAAACTTCCGCCGTAATCAATTGTGGCAATACTCTTAATTTGATTCAAGCGTACATACTGTTCAGTAAAAAAAGGTGAAAGTGAAAATTCATTATCCAATGTTAATCGATTTATTTGCTGCCCGGTTTTAAATTGTACTTTACTGATGGAGTTATCAGTAAGCGCTATGTTCTTTTCGGCTTCAAGAGAAAAGAGAAGTTTATCTCGCTCAAAAGATGTTTCAAATTGCAATTTACTTTTTTGAAGAGAGATTGAGCTGTTTGAAGTTGAATTTTTTGTTCGTATTAAATCAAAATAGGAGGTAGAAAATGTTAACGTGGAAAGTGAATCATCTTTAAAATAAAAAGGCTGTGCAAAACTTAATTGCACAGCCA
>JAVHOS010000262.1:14384-31462 GCA_036170205.1 Ignavibacteriaceae bacterium
GAAAGTGAATCATCTTTAAAATAAAAAGGCTGTGCAAAACTTAATTGCACAGCCAGTAAGAAGAGAGCTAATTTCAATTTTTTATAACAGTAACCATATTAGAATAGTTTTGAATTTTAGGAACTAACGGCTCCCAATTACCATAATAATATCCATTGTTAAAATAAAAATTTGGATCAGTTGACGTACTTAACCGGTAGTTGTAAGTTAATCCGGTAGTTACGCTAAAGTCCTGATAATAGTTTGTCCAATAATTTAGTGGTTCATAGTCTGTTGGAGTGACTCCCGCGCCAAGACTTCTCTGTACAATAAATTTTCCGGAATTCTGCCAATTTAGGCTTATTTGACCCTGAGATTGCGAATAAGTTATGTTTGACGGAACAACCGGAATGTGAATATTATGACTCATATCATTTTTCGCCTTGATAACTAAATCTACATCTACTCGATGATTAAGATCTACATCTCCGCTACCGTAATTGATTGAAACTGAGTATGGAGTGTTGTTATCAGCTAAAATGAAAAAATCTACATTTCCCCAATTGTCTGTTTGTTTTGTATAAACGTTACTTCCTGCTTTAATTTTTACAGTAGCAAAAGGAATTCCTTGGTTCCACCCATAGTCATTTTCTTTTTCGGCATAAACATAAATTCTATATGCAAATTCTCTATCAATCTCCATCAGTTTCTTCAAATTTTCATTTGTCATACCGGGGAACATTCCGCCAAATGTTGGATCTGGAAAATGAAAACTTTCATAAGTGCTATCATTAAATTTAAATTTAATGTCTTCCGTTCCACTTGCGGTTACTGTATAAGCCGGCATAAATGAAGCTTTAGGATTGGCGACAGGATTATCAAAAAACTTTCCTAAATAAACTTGAATGTCCATCGGAGTTCCATCAGTTCCGACATTATCTAAATGTACAGTAATAGCGGACGTCATTGAGGTTTTCATTTTATTTAAATATTTTTTTGCGGTATCAAGGTCTGATTGCCGTAACCCATCATTTCCTAATTTAATTACCGCATCTGTTTTATGTCCGGAGATTGTTTCAAGTTTTGTTATACCGAGAAGCAGTTTATCGATCATACTATTAATGGAAGCTTTTGCATTCTGCGAGTGGGTTGTTCCATCGTTTGCAAGATAGAAGAACGATGTACTATTTTGTTGCAACGCTGTAACAAGTGACGCTTGCTTGTAATCGGGTAACTCAAATTTATAAACGAGCATTCCTTCTAACATAGATTTAACACCCTGAAGAAGCCCACCCGTAAACATAAATTCGGTCGAGTAGAGACTTACTGTATCAAGTTTAGAATCTCCTTGCATTTTACCGCTAACCTTAAAAGTATAACTGTCAATATTTTCAACTAAAGCCAGTTGCTCAATTGCATAATTAATTCTTGGCAGAAATGCATCACGAACAATTCTCTGCATGTCACTAATTAAGGGTGGATCAACTTTTGCAATGGTATAAATCTTTAAAAGATTCTTTGCCAGCTCATTTACCGGTACAACCATTTGCGATGTTGAAGAAAGCAATCCAACATTTTTAAGCGGGATTGGATTTGGATTGACAGGTGAATTTGAATTGTGAAAACTTTCCCATTGTTTAACTACTCTATTCACTGCGGTGTCTGCATAAGTACAAAGAATTTCTGTAAGTGCGGCGCCTACATGTGCATCTTTGTTATCGGGATCAAGGGCGATGGCTTCTTTATATAATTTATTTGCTGTGCCAAAATTCAGCGCATCGAAATCTGAAGCATTTTTAAAATTGCCATTTGCCCAAAGCAAAAAGATGCTTTCAAGTGAGGCATAGGCATCTTTGGATTTTTGACTTGAGGCGGCGGGATCTGTTGGTGGTGTAGTTGGAGTTTCATCTGTCGATTGACATCCAACAAAGAAGATTAACAGATACAAAAAGTACGAGAACTTTTTCATGATCTTTCCTTTCTAAAAATATTTTTCAGAAATAACAAAATTTCTTATCAAAATTTAGGAAAGGTTTAATCAATTAGCAATGCCTATTAACACACTCTAACGCAATCTTTGCCCGATAGCAAACTTCAGACATTAAAAATATTTTTTTTACAGAGATGATTCATAACCCTCATCAATCAGCAAATTTCTTATATCGGATGCAGAGACGGCAAGAAAATCACAACGTTCATTTTCTCTATTTCCATCATGTCCTTTTACCCAGCAAAATTCAATTTCATGTTGTTGTAAAAGCTGATCAAGCAGAATCCAGAGATCGGGATTTTTTACTTTTTCTTTTTTGCCTCTCGTCCAATTTTTTGTTTTCCATGAAACGAGCCAACCTTTTTGTATCGGTTCAATTACATATTTTGAATCGCTAAAAATTTTAACTTTACATTTTTCTTTTAAGGCGCTGAGTCCAACGATTACAGCCAGCAATTCCATTCTATTGTTCGTGGTTTTTCTAAAACCGGCAGAGAGTTCTTTCCTTTGCCCTTTAAACAACAAAACAACTCCATAACCACCTGGACCAGGATTATTTTTTGCGGAACCGTCAGTATAAATCGTAATTTCTTTCAAAACATTTCAAGCAATTATTTTATAGAAGAAAGACGTTCAATTTCAGCGTTAAGTAGCTTAAGTTCTTCCGAAGCTTTTTCAGCAAAGTCTCCTCCGTTCGATGCGTAAATAATACTTCGACTTGCATTTATTAAATATGAAGTAAAATTATTCTGATTAAAAAGAGTGACAACATCTTTCAAACTTCCACCTTGCGCACCAACACCGGGAAGCAGCAGAGGCAAATCTTTAACTAAATTAACATTTTCTTGAAGCTGTTTTAATTGTGTAGCGCCAAACACGATTCCGCAATTATGAAACTCTCCGTTCCATTCATTTACTTTTTTAATAACTATTTGAAAAAGCATTTCATTTGAAGTCAAAGCCTGAGTTTCAAAATCATTCGCACTTTTATTTGAAGTTAATGCTAAAACAAAATTGAGTTTATCCTGGTATTCCAAAAATGGCTGAACAGAATCATATCCCATATATGGATGAAGCGTAATAGAATCACATTTAAAATAATCATACAGTGATTTTGCATACATTGCGGAAGTTGACCCAATATCTCCTCTTTTTGCATCACCGATAATAAATATTTCTTCCCCAATATATTCAATAGTTTTTTTTAGAGATATTAATCCATCAATTCCATTTGCTTCATAAAAGGCGAAATTAAGTTTATAAGCGGCGGCGCTGTTCCTGGTTGAATCAATAATCGCTTTGTTAAAATGAAAAATCGGATCGTTAAATTTTTTTAAATGATTCGGAATTTTTTCAATGTCGGGGTCCAATCCAACGCAGATGTGCTTTCCTTTTTTTACTGCCGAATAAAATTTGTCAATGCTTTTCATAATTCCTAATTCCTAATTCCTAATTACGTAGATTCTTTTCTCGATCGATAAATATTTAGAATAATTCCAAGCATCGTCATGTTGATTAACAACGAACTTCCGCCATAGCTAACAAATGGTAAGGGAATCCCGATTACCGGTAAAATACCGATCGCCATTCCAACGTTAACCAAAAAATGGATAAAGAAAACTGTTAGAATCCCAATTATGACGAGACTTAGAAATTCATTTTTTGCGAACGAAGCTAAGCGCAAAATCCGGAGAAATAATACGAGAAAGAGAATGATGACTAAAATGCTTCCAATGAATCCGAATTCTTCACCAATAACGCAAAAAATAAAATCAGTCCATTGTTCCGGAATAAATTGTAGTTGCGTTTGATTACCATGAAGAAATCCTTTACCGAATAAACCGCCGGAACCGATTGCAACTTTTGCTTGAATAGCATTATACCCCGAACCAAGCGGATCCGCGTTAGGATCTATAAACGCACGAATTCTTGTTTGTTGATGCGGGCTTAAAATATTATAGAAATTATCTACAAAAAATCCGGAAGCAATATTTAACGCTAAAATTGAGCCGCTTAAAATGATGTCTTTTTTAAAAAAGAAAAGAATAGCAATCACAAAAATAATTGCAATAACAAAGTAGATTGGACCAAAAAGTGATGCCACCGCAACGATGCCAGGACTAAGTACAACCGCCAAACCAAAGAGACTTATCCCCTTCCAGAATAATAACGTTAACAAAACACCGATAAAAACGAATGAACTTCCAAGATCAGGCTCAAGCATAATAAGTCCGATTGGAGAAATTCCTATCGCCAAAGCAATAATAATATCTTTTAAATTATCTAAGTCAGTTTCAGAACGTGAAAGAAAATTGGAGAGAAAAAGAATTGTTGCAAGCTTCGCAAATTCCGCAGGTTGAAAGCTGAACCCGCCAAAGGCGATCCAACTTCTCGCACCGCCAATTTTCCTTCCGATCACTAAAACAACAAGAAGCAAAAACATCGACAAAACATAAGTTGGAAGCGCTGCTAACTTAAAGGTTTGTGCGGGGATTGAATAAATAAAAAAAAAGATACAGAGTGAAATTCCCCACGAGATGAGTTGCTTATCGAAATTTCCTTTTTGGTTGATCGTGTTTTGCGTAGAACTATAAATAGCCAATAATCCGACAACTACTAAAAGTGTAACCGACAAAAAAATCGTCAGATCAAACCGATCGTTTAATTTGTAACTAATCCGCAAAAGGTTCCGCTCCTTGTTGAAGATCAACATTTTTCTTGTTGGTTGCTGCAGCGGTCTTCGGCATGGTTCGTCGAACATAGGTTTCAATTATTTTTTTTGCGATCGGCGCCGCCCAAGTAGCGCCGAAGCCAGCATTTTCAACAAGAACTGCAACGGCAATTTTCGGATTTTCGTATGGAGCAAAAGCTACAAATATCGCATGATCTTTCCCATGCGGATTCTGCGCCGTCCCCGTTTTACCGGCAATTTGAATATCGCTTATCCGAATGCTCGTTCCCGTACCAGCTCCGTTTACTACTCGGAACATCCCTTCTTTAACAACATCAAATACTTCCTGTTTTATACCTAAGTTCACTTCTTTGAATTTATAAGAATGAAATTTTTTATTTTCATCCAAATAACCTTTTACAAGATGCGGTTGAAAAGATTTTCCGTTGCTTGCAATCAATCCGCAATAATTAGCTAACTGCAATGGAGTTACATTAATTTCTCCTTGACCAATGCCAAGGCTCACCATAATTCCACGGGGCCAATTTTTGCCATAATTTTTTTCATAATAAGCCGAATTAGGAATTAAACCTCTAGCTTCTTCATTGATGTCAAGCCCAAGTTTTTGTCCAAGTCCAAAACGGGTAGCATATTCTTTTAACCGATCTAATCCTATTTTAAAAATCAATTGATAGAAAAAAACGTTACAAGATTTTTCAATTGCGGTAATAATATTTATACTTCCGTGCGCGCCGTGGCATTTAAATGATCTTCCAAAATTGAAACTGCCACCGCAGTATAATGTGGTAGAGGGAGTAATAACACCTAAATCCAGGGCAGCAACTGCACATAATAATTTGAATGTCGATCCCGGAGGATTAGCAGCCATTGTCGCTCTATTAAATTGTGGCTTTAAGGGATCATTTAATAGTTGGCGTAAATAATCTTTGGGAGTAACGTATGAAAATTGATTCAGATCGAATTGAGGAGAACTCGCCAACACCATTACTTCACCCGTTCCCGGTTCTATTGCAGCAACAGCCCCGGCTCTTCCGGCTAATTCTTCTTCGGCAATTTTTTGCAATTCACCATCGATCGATAAAACCAGATCCTTACCTTTTTGAGAAGGAAGATCGTTTTTCCCATCTTTATATTTACCAACTTCACGTCGTCTGGAATCAACTAATATATAGTTATAACCCTTCTCACCGCGTAGATCATTCTCATATTTTTTTTCAAGTCCGATTGAACCGATCAGATCGCCGGGCTGATAATATTCTTCTTCTTTTTTTAATTGAGTAGGAGATATTTCTTTTGAATAACCAAACACATGCGAGCCCATCGCTCCAAATGGATAACCGCGCTGCATTTCGATTACATAATCAATTCCGGGGAGATGTTCTTTGTTTTCCTCTATCCATGCGATGGCGGAAAAATCTGCCCCGCGTTTAACACGCAATGGAATAAATTTCGAATAAATCCGGTTTTTAAAAAGCATGTTGTTGATAAATCCGTTCTCGAGATCGAGAATCGTTTCAATTTTTTTATTCAACGAAGTGTCATATTCAGCCGGAGTAATGCGAACTGTGTAAGCCGGAGTATTTTCAACAAGCAGCTTCATATTGCGGTCGTAAAAAACCCCGCGTAAAGCAATTTGTTCAATCGCTTTTATTGAGTTGCCGGAAGCTTTTGCATCGAATTGATCGTGCGCTAATATTTGCATTTGAAAGAGTTTAAAAATATAAACGGAGACCACCCCGATAATAATTCCATAAAAAACTTTCTTCCTATCGAAGAAAGAAATATGCGCGGACATTAGATGTAACTCCGCTTAGGAGCAAAAATCATAACAATGCTGGCAATGACGGTAGTATAAATAGCAGGCAGCATCCCCTCTTCAAACAGTAGAGAGAAAATGTTAATGCTGATATCAAAGTTGGAGATCAGCGAAAATGAAATTGCATTTACCAGACTGGAAAGAAAAATGATTCCAAGAAAGAGTGGCGATTTTATAATGCTTACCGTTTGATTTTCGTTGAAAAAATATCCTGCAATAAAAGCAGAAAGTGTTTTGGTGAACATTGAACTTCCAAGAATACTTCCGGTTGAAAAATCGGTTATACCCCCAAGAATAAAGGCTAAGATGATTCCATACAACTGCCCGAACTTCAGAGTATAAAAGACGATCAAAATCAAAATTAGATCGGGAACTACTCCCCTCAATTCGAAATACGGAACGATCACCATCTGGATGAGCAATACGGGAATGAAATAAATGAACGGAAGAATTTTTTCGAATTTCATTCGTCACCGCCATTGTAGAAATTGAGTTCCACTGAATTTTTTATTTTGTGCGGAATAGCTGCAACGATAAAAACATTTTCAACTTTTTCAATCTCAACGAATGATTTAATCAACACATTGTTAAAATATCCTTCATCGGGATTAATAATTTTTTTCACTATGCCGATTGGAAATGGCTGCCCTATAAATGAACTAAGTTCGGAAGTTATAATTCTGTCACCCAACTTAATTTCAGATGTTTTCGGAAGATTAGAAATAATAAGTTGGCTTCCCGTCCAATGAAGAATACCCTGGAAGCGGCTTCGTTGATCCTTAACAACAACTCGAAAATTTAGATGCTTTAAAGTTCTAACAAGAGAATAATTTTCAGAGCTTTGCTCAACTACACCAACTAAACCTTCCCCGGTAATTACCGCCATTCCGGCTTTGATGCCCTCTTCTTTTCCCTTATCCAAAGTGAATGTGGTTTGATCCGTTGAAAAAGATTTTAAAATAACTTTAGCTGGAATCAGTTGATAAGAAACAGTATCCCTTAAAGAAAGTAAATTTTTTAGTTCAACATTCTCAATCCCAAATTCGCGGAGTTTATTAACTTCAAGCATCAACTCGGCGTTTTGTTTGCGCAGTTTTGCATTCTCACTTTTTAATCCGCCAGCCGGAATCACATCAGAAAAAAATGAGGTAATGAAGGCAAATGTTCCAAAGGTTGTGGTTTTTAAATTTTTAACGGAAGGATGATCGCTGTGCGAAATAAAGAGAACACTGATGAGCAAAAGAAAAACTAAAACGAGATATTCTTTGAACTGATTCCAAATATTTTGTAAGATACGCACGCTTAATATCTTCTATTCCTAATTAGTACTCTTGAATAATGATTTAGATTTTCAATTACTTTACCGGCTCCACGGGCAACTGCGGTAAGCGGGTCATCTGCAACATGAACGGGGAGATTTGTTTCCATTCTTATTCTTTCGTCTAACCCTTTTAATAAAGCGCCGCCGCCCGTTAACATTACTCCTCTATCTAAAATATCAGCGGAAAGTTCCGGTGGAGTTCTTTCTAACGAAAGTTTCGTTGCATCAACGATCTGCACAACTGCTTCCGTTAAAGCTTCACGAATTTCAACAGAAGAAACTTCTGTAGTTTTTGGAATGCCGCCTACAAGGTCTCTTCCTTTAACTTGAATTGTTAGCTCTTCCTTTAATGGCATTGCTGAACCAACTTCACATTTAATTGCTTCGGCTGTTTTTTCACCAATAAGAATGTTGTGATTTTTTTTGAAGAATTGCATGATCGCATTGTTCATTTCATCTCCGGCAATGCGGATTGATTCTTCATTCACAATTCCTGATAACGCAATAACTGCAATTTCAGTTGTACCGCCGCCGATGTCGATTATCATACTTCCTATCGGTGCGTCAACATCAATTCCGATTCCGATAGCAGCAGCCATCGGTTCCGCAATTAAGTGAACTTCTTTTGCTCCGGCGTGTTCAGCGCTATCGCGAACTGCGCGTTTTTCAACTTCAGTAATGCCGCTTGGAACTGCAATAACGATGCGTCTCGCATTCATAAAACTTGAACTTACCTGCCGGATAAAAGCGCGGATCATTCCTTCTGCAATTTCAAAATCCGCAATAACTCCGTCTCTCATGGGCCGGGTAACACGAATTCCTTTATGTTCTTTCCCCTGCATTTCTTTTGCTTTATTCCCGAGCGCAATAATTTTTTTTGTGTTCCGGTCGAAGGCAACAATCGAAGGTTCGTTAAGCACAATGCCTTTTCCTTTTACATGGATAAGCGTATTGGCTGTGCCTAAATCCATTGCAATGTCTGCACCAAATAGATCCAAAATTCCCATAAAACCTCTTAATGTTTAAAGTGCCGCTTACCGGTAAAAACCATCGATAGCGAATATTTATTAGCCGCGTTTATAACTTCTTCATCACGAACAGACCCGCCGGGTTGAATAACCGAAGCGATGCCGTGCTTTACAATTTCTTCAATATTATCTGCGAACGGGAAAAATGCATCTGAAGCAACCACAGCGTTTTCAAGCGGAAATCCGAACTCTGCCGCTTTCATTACTGCAACCTTTATCGCATCAATGCGCGAAACTTGTCCGGCGCCAATGCCCAGCGTCATTTTATCTTTTGCAAAAATGATTGCATTTGATTTTGCGTTCTTTGCAACAGCCCAGGCAAATTTTAAGTCTCCCAATTGTTTTTCATCCGGATTATTTCCCGTAACCGTTTTTAAATTTGAAAAATCATCCGAAAGATAATCTTTATTCTGAACCAATACACCGCCGGGAACAGCTTTTATTGCGTAACCTTCTTCAGCAATTCTTTTTGTCTGTTTTAAGATTCTCCGGTCTTTTTTCTTGAACAAAATTGGAAGAGCTTCTTCAGTAAAATCCGGAGCAATCACAACTTCTAAAAATATTTCATTTAGTTTTAACGCTAACCCGGCATCAACTTTTTGGTTAAGCGCCACAATTCCGCCAAAAGCTGCAACCGGATCGCATCGCAATGCGTTTTGGTAAGCGTCAATCAGTTTTGAGGCGGTGGCTGCGCCGGATGGATTATTGTGTTTAACAATTACACATGAATTTTGTTCAAGCTCTTCGAGTAATTCAACCGCTGCCGTAATGTCTAAAATATTATTATAAGAAAGTTCTTTCCCGTGCATAATTTCAAAATGATCAAAGAAGCTTCCGTAAAGAGCAGCTTGCTGATGAGGATTTTCTCCATACCGAAGTGTTTTTGTCTTAGGCAGATGCAATCTTAAATCTGAAGATTCAAATTTAAAACGGTTCTCAAGCGTGTTGGAAATAAATGTATCATACTTTGCCGTATGTGAGTATGCAAAAACCGCCAAACGTTTTCTCGTCTCTTCCGAAACTGACCCGGCTTTCAATTCGGTTAAGAAATTTTCATACTGCGCTGGACTGGTAAGTACCGAAACAAACTTATGATTTTTTGCGGCGGCACGGATGAGACTTGGACCGCCAATATCAATATTCTCAATTAATTCTTCTTCTGTGGCTTCAGGATTTTTTGCAACTTTTTCAAAAGGATAAAGGTTCACGCAAACAATATCTATCGGCAAAATTCCATTCGCTTCAGCTTGTTTTTGATCTTCCGCTATATTTCTTCTTTGAAGGATTCCTCCGAATATTTTAGGTTGAAGCGTTTTAACTCTTCCTTCAAATATCTCCGGGAAGCCGGTATAATCGCTAATTTCGGTACAGAAGATATTGTTATGTTTGAGCAGTTTTGCGGTTCCGCCGGTTCCAAGAATTTCATAATTTAGGGCGATTAAGTCTTTTGCAAATTCAACAATATTGGTTTTATCAGAAACACTTATCAAGGCATATTTTTTCAAAATGGCATCTAACTTTTTTTCGTTAAGTAAACTCTATTATTTATAATTTCAATTTTCCCCTTTGCAAACTTCGCAATTACCGATGGAAGAAGAACATGTTCTGCTTCTAACACACGTTGCGCAATTTCTACGGCTGAATCTGCATCAGCAATTGAAACAGCAGATTGATCAATGATCAAACCTTCATCATAATTTTCATTTACAAAATGAACAGTAGCTCCGGAAACTTTTGCAGAGGAGTTGAAAACTGCTTCATGAACGCGAAGACCATACATTCCCTTCCCGCCAAAACTTGGAAGAAGCGCCGGGTGAATGTTGATTATTTTATTAGGAAAAGCACGAACAAATTCTTTTGGTATTAATTTTAAGAAACCGGCTAACACTATCACGTCGATTTCTTTTATAATAAATATTTCATTAAGCTTTTGAAAAGTTACAAATCCATCTTTTTCCGACTCACAAACCGATACAAAAGGGATCTTGTTTTGTTTTGCTATTTCAAATGCCGGACAATCAAGTTTATCGCTGCAAACCATCAAAACATCACATAGTCCGTTTAATTCCGAGGAAGCAAGAATAGCCTCTAAATTTGAACCTCTGCCGGAAACAAAAACTGCGATATTCATTTTTCAAAAATTGATTGGCAAAATTAGTTATTTAATGAAATATTGTCAATGAAAGGAGAGCCAAATTTGAAGAAAATTGTTAATTTTTTACAAATCGGCTTAGATTTTTCAACATTCCCTTTAATTTGTTCTCATAATAGAATCCGGAGAAATCATCGACTTTTCCGAAGTAATATTTGGCTTTTTCTCTCTCGTCTTTCTTTACGCTTGATGCCGATGCAAAATAATAGGCAAACGGAGTGACCCACTGTTCCGATTTATTTTTTTCATCAATGGATTTTTGGGCAAAGGCAAGGGAAGAATCGTAATTATTCCGGGAAAAATATGCTTCCGAAAGGAGCAAAAACATTTGTCCACGTAAAGAGGATGAACCGCTTCGTTTCAATATTCCGGTTAAGGAGTCAATGGCGGTGTCGTATTTTTTTTGTACGAGAAGATTAGAAGAAAAAATAATTGACTTTTCTATGCCGGTAATATTTCTCTTTAAATAAATTTCGCTTTTCTTCTTAGCATAATAATCGTCATCCAGCATCTCATTTCCCTTTTGCGCCGCTTTGTAATAGTTGGAAGCCGGTTCCGATAAAAATTCACTGCATATTGCTAAACGATAGTTAGCAATACCGGAATAGTTTTTCTCTTTGGTTTCGTTTAAAAAGGAGAGGTAAAAATCTTTTGCTTCATGATAATTGTTCTTATAAAAATAAACATCTGCAAGCAGAAATTTTGAAAGGGCAAGCAGTTGTTCAAATTCGTGATTTTTTCTTTTTACAAGCGGAAGCAAAATATTTTCTGCTGAATTCAAATTCCGGTTTTTTACTTCAATCACAGCAAGAGAGTAATCGAATAACAAATTGCCGGGGAATTGTTGATTCAGTTTTGCCAAATGTTTTTTTGCTTTTTCGTAGTCATAATAAAATTCCGCGTAAAGTTGAGATAAATAATATTCCGCCTCGACCCGCGAATAATTTCCTTTTTCAGCGCAGATTTTTAGATAAGATAATCCTTTCTCCGAATCACCATCAAATCCGATTAAACTTAAAGCCCACTTAAATCCGCTTGGAACCTGGCTCAAAGCAAACTTAATCAATCCGATGCCGAGATACGCATCGTAGTAATTCGAATCTATTTCCAGAACACTTTCCAAATAACTGTTTGATTTTTTGCTTGCCCAAATCATGTCAAGAAATTTTTCCGCTTTGCCGTAAGCAATTGCACGATAACTGTACGCTGCGCCCAGGATGAAAAGTGTTTCTTTATTTTTTGGATTATTCGATAACTCCTCTTCGGCTTTTGAAATAGTAATATCCGATTGATGCAAAAACTCATTTAAATATTTTTGTTTATTTGAACCGAAGTATTTCCAAAACGAAAGCGTTGCTGAAAAATGGTTTGCGAAGAGGTCATTCGGATTTTTTTTCAAGATCGCTGAGAAAATCATGTCAGCTTTCTCAAATTCAAAATTGTAGATGGATTGTATTCCCTCGTTTAATTTTGATTTTGAACTCAACTCGCCCGCAAACTCAACTCCAGTAAGGAGAAGAAAAGTTATAACCAAAAAAAATGGCCGTTTATAAAGAACCGGATTACTTAACAATTCAGTTTTTCGCCTTCGTTTCTTTAAACGTAATTGCGGCTTTAACAAAATCACGAAAAAGAGGATGAGCTTTCGTTGCACGCGATTTTAATTCCGGATGAAATTGGCAGCCGACAAACCAAGGATGATCTTTTAACTCAATCATTTCAACAAGTTCTCTATCCGGCGACAATCCGCTGAACACCAAGCCGTTGCTTTGTAACACTGTTCTAAATTTATTATTAACTTCATAACGATGGCGGTGGCGTTCGGTAATATATTCTGATTTATAAGCCTGGTAAGCTTTTGTATTTTTTTCGATGGTGCACGGATAAGCTCCCAGACGCATTGTTCCTCCGATATTTTTAATATTTTTTTGATCGGGCATAATATCGATAACGTTGAATCGTGTTTTATGAAATTCGGAACTGTGCGCTTTTGTTATTCCACAGACATTGCGCGCATACTCAATAACGGCGCACTGCAAACCGAGACAAATTCCAAAAAACGGAATGTTGTTTTTACGGGAAAAAGTTATCGCGTTTATTTTCCCTTCAACGCCACGTTCTCCAAATCCACCGGGAATTAAAATACCATGCATTCCTTTAAGGAGTGTTTTCGGATCTTCGCTTTCCAAATCTTCTGCGCTTACCCAGTGTAATTTAACACGGGCATCGTTTTCGGCTCCGGCGTGTATAAAACTTTCAATGATGCTTTTATAAGCGTCCTGCATTTCGATATATTTTCCGCAGACGGCAATATCAACCGTCTTTGTCGGGTTTTTAACTTTTTCAAAAAAGTTTTCCCACTCATCAAGTTTTATTTTTCGTTCAGGAATGTTCAAATGTTTTAAAACTATTTGATCGACTTTTTCTTTATAAAAAACCAAGGGGACTTCGTAGATGGAAGAACAATCGTAGGCTGAAATAACACAGCGCGATTCCACATTGCAGAAGAGGGCTATTTTATCGCGGATATCTTTAGCTAATTTTTTTTCGGAACGGCAGATTAAAATGTCCGGTTGAATTCCTAATTCCAATAAATTTTTAACACTGTGCTGAGTTGGTTTTGTTTTTACTTCACCTGCTGATGCGATATACGGAACCAGCGTAACATGGAGAGAAATCGTATTCTTCCTTCCAAGTTGCAGCATAAGCTGCCGCATTGATTCCAGGAATGGTAAGCTCTCAATATCACCAACGGTACCGCCGATTTCTGTAATAATAAAATCGTACTCATCAAGTTCTTCTAACTTTTTCATCCGCGATTTTATTTCATCGGTGATGTGAGGAATAACCTGCACGGTAGCTCCAAGAAATTCTCCACGACGTTCTTTGGTTATAACTTCATTATAAACTTGACCGGTAGTTGTGTTGTTGGCTTTGGTCATGTTCACATCGAGGAAACGTTCGTAATGTCCGAGATCAAGATCAGTTTCGGCGCCGTCTTCCGTAACATAAACTTCACCATGCTGGAACGGATTCATGGTTCCGGGATCAACATTTATGTAGGGATCGAATTTTTGGATGGTAACTTTATAGCCGCGCATTTTTAAGAGAAGACCTAAGGAAGAAGCGGTAATTCCTTTCCCGAGCGATGAAACTACTCCGCCGGTAACAAAAATGTATTTAACTTTTTTCTTTGATGACATATCTACTTTTTGTGTTACAATATAGGGGGTTAATAAGTGAATTCAAAAAAATATAAAAAAAATCCCGGTACAGAGACCGAGATTTTTTTCAAATCGATCAATTTTTGGACAAATAGTCCTTCAACCAAGCGGTTGTAACTGATTTTGGACGAACAATCGGGTACTGCATCGCACGATTAATAACCGCTTGAGCAGCCACGCCAATTCCTCTTGCCATAGCAAAAAGAACTGTGTAGTAAGAGAACTCCTTAATTCCGTAATGATAGATAATCGAACCGGAAATTGCATCAATGTTTGGCCATGGGTCTTTGATCTTTGCGATATTCTGCAAAATTCCCGGAACCGTTTCAAAGATATGTTCTACTGTCTGGAAGAGCGGTTCACTCGCGCAATATTTCTTTCCGAAATTCATGAAAGCGATGAAGCGCGGATCAACAACACGGAGAACTGCATGCCCGTAACCCGGAATAACCTTTCCGGAACTTAAAGTTTCCCGCGCATATTGTGCAATTTGTTCACGTGTTGGATTTCCACCGAAAAGTTTCATGGTTTCCAAAATCCATTTTACAACTTCTTGATTTGCCAATCCGTGAAGAGGACCGGCAAGTCCGTCAAATCCGGCAGACATTGAATAATATAAATCTGATAATGCCGAGTTTACGGTTAACGTTGTAAACGCTGAAACATTACCGCCTTCATGATCTGAGTGGCTTGTCATGTATAATTTAATCAGCTCATAAAAATCTTTCGGAGCCGAATCGAAACCCATAAGATGAACAAAATCACCGGCTAAATCTTGCTCGGCATTTGGATGAAGAAGCGGACCTTTTTCAAACCGCAATCTATAGACGGCAGCAGCCAGACCAGGCAATTTAGCTACGATAGCTAACGCGTCTTCAAGAGTGTACTTCCAATATTCATCTTTTTTTATTCCTTGTTCATACATTTTCGCAAAAACAGATTCGCGTTGTAAAATAAGTATTGCCGTGTTAAGCATTACCATCGGATGAGTATCTTTTGGAAGCGCTTTTAAGACATCCCAGATGTAACTTGGAACTGTTTTTCGCAATCTTAACCTGGTCGAAAAATCCTCCAATTCTGCGGCATTCGGAAGTTCACCGGTTAAAAGTAAATAGAAAGTTTCTTCTGGAGATTTTTCAACTAAATCAGCTAAAGAAATACCGCGAATAATTAATCCTTTATCTTGCGGAACCGAAGAAGTATCGCACATTACCCCTTTAACACCGCGCATGCCGCCGAGTAACTGAGACACCGTTACGTCGGAAACTTTTTTCTCTCCGTTTGCTTTGGCAAGTTCATTTAATTCTGAACGCCAAGAAAGAATGTTCTGCTGAAGTTTTTCATAAATATTTAACATGGGCTCCCTTGTAGTTAATTAATATAAAAATTTACAAACAAACTTAGGTTATTTTCTCTTTGAATTCAATATTTTATGAGTGAAAAAATAAAAAAAATTAAGAAAGGTAAATTTTGTTCGAAGCCGCCATTATCTCGATTCTCCTCTTTTCGGTACTCACAACGCTTCTTTACACCGCAATGTGGCGTTCACTGCGTGTAGAAAAAACGAACAAAAAGGCTGACAAGCTTGAGATTTCAATTGTAATCGCCGCCAAGAACGAAGAGACGAATCTCGATAATCTCTTCCGGGCGCTTAAAAATCAAAACTATCCGGAAGAAAAATTTGAAGTGATTTTTGTGGATGACAATTCCACCGACGATACTTTTGCCAAAACCGAAAAGTATGCAGATCTTTTTCCCAACTTCCGATTACTAAAAGCTGAAAATAAAATTCTCCCGGCAAAAAAAGGGGCGTTGGATTTAGGAATATCACAAGCAATATTTCCTTTTCTTCTTTTTACCGACGCGGATTGCGTCCAGCAAAATAATTGGCTCAACGCATTCTCCGAAAAATTTTCCGATGAATATGATCTCCTTTTTGGATTTGCTCCTTTTCACTTTGAGAAAACTTTTACAAATCGCTTTTTCTGTTTTGAAAATTTTCGAACAAACATATTAACCTTTACCGCAGCCTGGTTTAAACTCCCCTATTCGGCAACATCGCGAAGTTTGGGAATAAAAAAAGAGACATTCAATCAACTTGGCGGATTCAGTAAAACATTACAAACGCTTGGCGGCGATGACGATTTACTTATTCGTGAAGCGGTTAATAATAATTGTAAAATTGGAATCATTGTCGCTGAAGATAGTTTGGTCTTTTCAAACACACAGCAGAACTTCTCGAATTACTTTTCTCAAAAAAGACGGCACACAGCAACTTCTTTTCATTATCTGTGGCAACATAAATTGTTTCTCACAATCTGGCATTTGACCAATATTCTTGCTGTTGATTCTCTTTTCTTCCTTCCATTTTTCCCGGAAGCCGGGTTCATTTTTCTTACGAAAATTTTTTGCGATTACCTTATTGTCTATTCATTTCAGAAGAAGTTCAACTACAAATTTTCCTTCGGAGAAATATTCTTCTTCCAGATTCTGTACGAATGTTTTATTGTGATCAATTTTTTCAGTGCAAAGTTTTTTAAAGTGAAATGGAAATGAATTAGAAATGAATCGGAATTAAGTAGCAAGAGAATGGATGAATGAATGAATGAATGATTGATTGATTGGATTTGGTCTTAAGTGATTAATTGTTTCCATTCAACAATTCCACCATTCATTCATGCTCTAAAATTTTTAACAACAGTAATATTTTACAAACTTTCTCTAAGTTCTTATTTACACTACTTGTGTTTCTAATTAATTTCTTATTTTTGAGCAACAAACTTGAGTGACAATGGATTACACATTCTTAGCTAAAAAAGCTATCGAAGCAAAAAAAAATGCAATGCCGACCTATTCCAACTTTTTTGTTGGCGCGG
>JAVHOS010000262.1:31562-33036 GCA_036170205.1 Ignavibacteriaceae bacterium
ATCGAAGCAAAAAAAAATGCAATGCCGACCTATTCCAACTTTTTTGTTGGCGCGGCATTGCTAACTGAAGACGGAAAAGTTTACACCGGCTGCAACGTTGAAAGCAGTTCATACAGCCTTACAATTTGCGCCGAACGAAACGCAATATTTAAGGCGGTTTCCGAAGGAGAAAGAAAATTTAAAGCCATTGCAATTGCCGCTGATACCGTTGATTTCTGTTCGCCTTGCGGCGCCTGCCGGCAAATCATTTCCGATATTTGCAAAGATATCGACATCGTTTTAACTAATCAGAAAAAAGAAATTAAAATCCTTCGCACAAAAGATTTGCTCCCTTTTGCATTTGAAGAGACCGACTTAAAAACAAAAACATCTTAAACGCATGCACGAATTCAATCCCCACTCATCTCCAAAAGAAACCGGCTGGATCGAAGTTATTGCCGGATGTATGTTCAGCGGAAAAACCGAAGAGTTGATCAGAAGACTTCGCCGCGCAAAAATCGCGAAGCAAAACGTCATCGTTTTCAAACCGAAAATTGATACGCGGTACTCTGCTGATGAAATTGTTTCCCACAGCGAACAATCTCTTCCTTCTGTTATTGTCGAAACTCCACAAGAAATTTTAGATCTTTCAAAAGATGCACAAGTAGTCGGCATTGATGAGGCTCAGTTTTTTTCAAAAGAAATTGTTGATGTCTGTAATCAACTTGCGAATGACGGGAAACGCGTGCTTGTAGCGGGGTTAGATCAAGATTACCGCGGCATCCCTTTTGAGCCAATGCCTCAACTACTTGCTATTGCCGAATACATCACCAAGACTTTGGCAATCTGCGTTGTCTGCGGAAACCCGGCGGATAAAACCCAGCGTAAAATTATTTCTGCAGAACGTGTAGTTGTCGGCGCTTCAGATATTTATGAAGCACGATGCAGAAAATGTCATTTCATTCCACAAGAATAATAAATAAAAGGAATTTATGGATTTCGTAATTTCGTTAGTACGCGGAACATTTGGAATTGTCCTTTTGCTGGGCATTGCTTTTCTTTTTTCGAATAACAAAAAAAGAATTAATTGGAAATTGGTTATAACTGGAATTGCGATTCAGGTTTTGTTTGCGATTTTCATTCTTCATTCCGAAACACTGCGAAGTTGGTTCTTTCCGCTCGGATGGGTTAAAGATACAATCAACTGGCTTGGCTCTGCAATAGTAGCTCTACTTGGATTTACGATGGAAGGAGCGACGTTCGTTTTCGGCAAACTTGCAATAAACAGCGGAGCTGAATCGATCGGTTTCTTTTTTGCATTCCAGGTTTTACCTACAATAATTTTTGTTTCAGCGCTAACTTCTGTGCTTTACTATCTTGGAATTTTACAATTAGTTGTAAAGGGAATGGCTTGGGTAATGGCAAAGTTATTGGGAACAAGCGGAGCAGAATCTCTTTCAAACACAGCAAATATTTTCGTCGGACAAACAGAAGC
>JAVHOS010000263.1:0-1917 GCA_036170205.1 Ignavibacteriaceae bacterium
GGATGCGGAATGAAATCAGTTTCGTTTAACAAAATTTCATAAAGATTTTTATCGCGCACAATTAATTTTTTTAGCAGATGTTCCTTTTCGTAATAAAGCTGTCCTTTTGTTACCGTTAAAGTAGTGGGATTAAATTCCCAATTAATTTTGTCTTTGGTAAAATTAAATCCTCTTCGTAAAGCTTCCTCATACACCACGGATAAATATTGATTTATGCAATCAAGCGGAGCCGGCGCTTCCTTAAATCTGTTAAGTTGAGGATGATTCTTATAACCCTTTGTCCTTCCTTCCAGCACATGTTTCGCTAAGAGGGTTTCTCTCCAAAGGGCTACTAACCCTTTAGTATCAAGATATTTCGGATGCAAAGACCAAATTCTCATAAATGTTTGTGTCTGTTTTTAAGCGGTGACTCAACATTATTTTTTGCAATTAAATTTGCCGTCATTATTCTTGGATCGTTAGCTCAAATTCTTTTGGATTATATCCCTGCTCTCTAAGAAGTGAGAATATTGTAAGCCTTGTTTCCTCTGAAATTGATTTTGTTCGGCTCAATATCCAACCGTAATCCCGCTTCGGATGACCTACGACAACCCATTGATAATTATCATCAAGTCCGATGATCCAGTAGGCACCCCAGAATGGCCGCCAGCCAAAGAATGAAACAAAACTGACTTCAAGTTTAGCGTTTGTTAGTTTATCAACAATTCGGGCAACCCCTTCCGCTTGATTAATTTCATCATCATCTTCTACACATCTGTTTACCACTTTAATCTTTCCATCCTTTTGGATTGAATAAGTCGCTGTAGTATTTTTTTTGCATGAACGTTGAAAAGTATTTGGAATTTTTGCTATCTCATACCAGACACCAACGTATTTTTCTAAACTGACAAACTCAACTGTTTTGGGTTGCGATTTATTTGAGTCTTGGGCAAAGAGTTGCATCATCGGAACTAAAAAAATCATCCACAATAATTTCATTTTCTCTCCAGGTTAATTTCTGATTCATCCTTCAAACACCTTCTTCAATTCCTTTTGCTTTTTCATCTTTCCTAATGCAAGCATCAATTTAATTCTGGCTTTTTGTCCGTTCAGATAATCGGAGAAAATTACTCCAAGTTCGTGCAGCCATTTACCTGCGCCGGGATAGCCGTAAATATCAAGCGTTTCACCTGCGGGACAGCGCGATACCAGCACAACGGGAATATTTTTCTCAACCGCGTATTTAATTCCTTCAAACGCTTTCGGCGGCACATTGCCTACTCCCATCGCTTCAACCACAATTCCGGCAACGTTTGTATCTGCGGAAAATTTAAAGAACTTTGCGTCCATTCCGGCGTAACATTTTATCAGATCAACATTCGTTTCAATTTTAGAAGTTTTTATAATTTCAAGTTTACGCGGCAGACGGTTGAAGATAACTCTTTCGTTCTGTACAAAACCGAGTGCGCCAAAATCAAGACTGTGAAATGTTTCAATGTCATCCGTGTGTGTTTTGGTCACTTCACTTGCGGCATTTATTTCTCCGTTCAAACAGACAAGCACGCCAAGATTTCTGCTGTTCGCATTTAAACAAATTGCGATCGAATCTTTTAAATTTGCCGGTCCGTCCCAATCCGGCTCCGAACTATTTTTCATCGATCCGGTAAGGACAACGGGAATTGGCGTGTCGAGAGTTAGATCAAGCAGATACGCAGTTTCTTCAAGTGTGTCGGTTCCGTGAGTAATAACCACGCCGTCAAATCCGTTTTTGTTTAATTGATCTTTAATTTTTTTAGAAAGAGTAAGCATCAATTCCGGTGTCATGTGTGGACCGGGATATTTGCCGAAATCGAAAATGGTTACATTCACCAATTCATAAATCTCCGGCATAAGCTGCATCAGATCATTCCCGGAAAAATAGGGAACCGCTCCGCCGGT
>JAVHOS010000264.1:0-32531 GCA_036170205.1 Ignavibacteriaceae bacterium
CAAAAGTATTTGTTAGACTTACTATAATTCATTTGTTTTTTTTCTAATAAAAATTATTAATTTAGACCATAACAAATTGCTCGGTTTTGTTGAAATTAATATTCACTAACTAAATGAGGTGTGTCGATGTCTCATAAGAAAAAAAAGAAGCAATCGGGGAAGAAGGATCAGAAAGAAGAATTTGAAGTTCTTGAAGAGGAAGTAGAAGCGGAAACTCCAAAAGAAGATTCAAAAGTCGATAAGAAATTTTATAATAAAGAACTTACCCGGCTAAGTGTTGAGCTGGTAAAATTTCAAGAGTGGGTAAAGCATGAAGGTCTAAAAGTCGTGGTAATATTTGAAGGACGCGACGCCGCCGGAAAAGGGGGAACAATAAAAGCGATCACACAATTTCTCAATCCGCGCGTCTGCCGCGTAGTTGCTCTAGGCACACCAACCGAAAAAGAAAAAACACAATGGTATTTCCAACGATATACGCCGCATTTACCGGCTGCCGGTGAGATGGTTTTTTTTGATAGAAGCTGGTATAACCGAGCCGGAGTAGAAAAAGTAATGGGCTTTTGTACAGAGGAAGAATACAAAGAATTTTTACGAAGCTGTCCCGAATTTGAAAGAATGCTGATGCGCTCCGGGATAATTCTGATAAAATATTGGTTCTCTGTAAGTGATGAGGAGCAGGAAAAAAGATTCGTGGAAAGAATAAACAATCCAACAAAGCGATGGAAAATAAGTCCGATGGATTTGCAATCGCGCAGCCGCTGGGTTGAATATTCAAAAGCGAAAGATGATATGTTCGCGTTCACGGATATTAAACAAGCGCCCTGGTACGTAGTAAATTCGGATAATAAAAAGAAAGCCAGGTTGAACTGTGTATCTCATCTGCTCAGTCTTATTCCGTATGGCGAAGTGAAAAGAGAAAAAATTGAGTTACCGCCGAAACAACAGGACATCGGATACATTCGTCCGCCAATGACCGACCAAAGTTTTGTGCCGGAAGTTTATTGACGCAACACTCTTATCGATTTACCTAAATGAAAAAGGAGAGAATTTATGATTCTCTCCTTTTTTTATTTCATCTTATAAGTAGAACTTAGTTATTATCCTCAACAAACATTACCATAATAGCCGCTACAAACATTGAAACACCGCCAAGGATAAGCGCGTAAATGGCATGATCAGCAAAAAGATTTTTAACGAAAAATCCGAGAATAGCCGCGGCTGTTATCTGCGGGATAACGATGAAGAAATTAAATATTCCCATATAAACGCCAAGTTTATTCTTTGGCAATGAGCCGGTAAGTATTGCGTACGGCATTGCAAGAATAGAAGCCCATGCTAAACCGATTCCAAGTTCTGAGATGAGTAAAAGTTTTGGATCTTTGATAAAATAGAAGGAAACCAATCCGATTCCACCGCAGATCAAACTTATCATATGAACGGTTTTTCTGCTGGTTCTATTTGCAAGCCAGATCAACAAGAAAGCCATAACCGCCGCAAAGCCGTTATACACAGCCATCAAAACGCCAACCCAATCTGCGCCTTCATTAAACAGTGCCGATGAAGGATCAGTTGCGCCGTAAATGTGCAGTGTTACTGCAGGAGTTGTGTAAATCCACATTGCAAAAAGTGCGAACCACGAAAAGAACTGAACGTAGGAAAGTTGTATCATCGTCTTCGGCATTTTGTAAAGATCATTTATTACAACTACAAGTCCGCTTTCTTTTTTAGAAGATTGAGTTAAATATCCAACAAGAAGTTGAATGATTCCAAAAACCGCAACACCGCCAAAGAAGACTCCTAAACCGTAATCCATATAAATAAAAAAGTAAAAGGTTAGGAATAATACTAAACCGGTTATAAGCCAAATTAATCCGTTCTTATAAAATTTTGAATGAGAAATAAATTCTTCATTTCGGACTAATTCGGGATTGTTTGCAATCTCTTCTTTGTTAAACTGTTCCATTTCTTCAGGCGAATATTCCTTTGAGCGAACGACAGTCCAAATTACTGCAAGGAGAAAAACAGCGCCGCCGATATAAAATGAAAATCTAACTGAAGGAGGAATCTCTCCATGAGCCGCAGTATTGCTTATTCCGAACCAGTTTGTCATTACGTACGGAAGAGCAGAAGCAACAATGGCGCCGGTACCGATGAAAAAACTCTGCATCGAAAAACCGATGGTACGTTGATTAGGAGGAAGCATATCGCCGACAAAAGCGCGAAACGGTTCCATCGAAACATTTATAGACGCATCCATTATCCACAACATTCCTGCGGCTACCCAAAGCGCGGGAGAGTTAGGCATGATCAGTAATGCTAATGAGGCGAGTATTGCGCCGACAAGAAAAAATGGTCTTCTTCTTCCAAACCGGTTCCAGGTTTTGTCGCTCATATGCCCGATGATCGGTTGAATAATTAAACCGGTTACCGGCGCGGCGATCCAGAGGATTGGGATTTGATCGATGCTTGCGCCAAGCGTTTCAAATATTCTGCTAACGTTAGCATTTTGAAGCGCGAAGCCGAATTGAATACCCAGAAACCCAAAACTCATGTTCCATATTTGCCAAAAAGAGAGAGCCGGTTTTTTCATAGCAGATTCCTTTGCGGTTTGATAAAGAGAAACTTTCTTTTGTAACTTGAGACAAAAATTAATTGATTTTTACATACCGTGCAATTTTTAAATAGTGAATTACTTTAAACTAACAGATTTGGTGATTGATCTGAATTGAAATTGTTTGGTGAAAGAATGGATGAATGACCGCATGACTGAATGTTTTTATGATTTTCATTCAACCATTCAATCATGCATCCATGCAAAAGTATGAATTAGAATAGTAACAAGTGTTATGATAAAACTTATAGATATTTTAAACCTAGTTTCTTCAACAACTTATTCCGCTTTTTTCTATTCTCCGTTAAAAAAGGGAGATGAGGAATCTTATTTGTTCTTGGAACCGGAAAGAATTCACGTTCTCAACAACATTGAGAATGTGGATGAATTCCTTTCGGTTTTGGATGAGATAAAAGAGAAAAAACTTTTCGCCTATACAATTTTACCTTATGAACTTGGATTGTTGTTTGAAAAAAAGTTGAGAAAGATTTTAACTAAAAAAGATGAACGGACAATTCTTGAAAATGCAAGTATTATCACTTTTAATGAAAAGAATGTAAAAAGAATAAAAACATCCAATATCAATTTTAGTGGGATGGAGAGAAACAATTTCAATATTTCCAATTTCAAGTTGAATGAATCTCGAAAATCTTTCTCAAATAAAGTTAAAGATATTAAAAATCTAATTGCGGAAGGAGAAACGTATCAAGTTAATTTAACCGCAAAAGCTTCATTCCAATTCCAAGGAAACATTGGAAAATTATTTTATAATTTGTTACTGAAACAGTCTGCGGAATATTCTGCATTCATTAATCTGCCGAAGAAAAATATTCTTTCGCTTTCGCCAGAGTTATTCTTTACGCTTGAGGGTAATAAAGTTACAGCCAAACCAATGAAGGGAACCGCTATTCGCGGAATATACAGACATGATGATTTGACAAAAAAAGAAGAATTGTTTTTAAGCGAAAAGAACCGGGCTGAAAACTTGATGATCGTTGATTTACTAAGAAATGATCTTGGAAAAATTAGCAGACAAAACAGCGTGATCGTAAAAAAACTTTTTGAAGTTGAAACGTACGAATCGCTTTTCCAAATGATCTCCGTTATAAAAAGTACGTTGAAGAGCCGAACAAAAATTTCCGATTTGATAAAAAACATCTTCCCTTGCGGTTCAATTACCGGAGCGCCAAAAATTAGAACGATGGAAATTATCCATCGCCTGGAGAAAATTCCACGCGGTATTTACACCGGTTCAATCGGTTTATTGCTGCCGGACAAAAGTATTTTCAATGTTGCAATTAGAACAGTGGAAATTGATAAATCGAATCTGTTAGAAGTAAATGCAAATTCTGCCGGAAGAATCGGACTTGGCGCAGGTATTACATGGGGCAGTGATGCAAAAGATGAATACAAAGAAGTTATTGCAAAAGGAGTGTTTGTAACTCAACCGGTGAAAGAATTTGAAATCTTTACTTCATTACTTTTTGAGAAGGGGAAACCGTTTTTGTTGGATCAGCACATCAAAAGATTGAAGCAAACTGCGGATTATTTTTTATTCTTTTTCGACAAGAAAAATCTTTTTGCTGAATTGGAGAAATATTTTTCTGCATTAAGTGAAAAGAAAATATATAAGATTAAAGTCTCGCTAAATAAATTTGGTAAGATTTCATTAACTAAGAGGGAAATAAAAAATCAAGTAAAACGTTACGCAAAAGTTGTTATTCCAAATAAGAAAATAGATGAAAATAATCCTTACCAATACTTTAAGACAACTCAAAGAGATCTTTACGATGCCGAATATAACAAGTATTGCAATGAAGGCTTTGACGAAGTTTTATTCTTGAATAAACAAAATAGAATTGCCGAAGGAGCGATAACAAATATTTTTATTAACGTAAACGGAAGATGGAATACTCCTCCGCTCTCTTCCGGAATATTGAATGGCGTTTACAGAAACTATTTTATGAATAATCATCATGTAGTTGAAGAAATTCTTTCGATAAACGATCTTAAGAAAGCTGACAAAATTATTTTAACTAATGCTGTTAGGAAAGTTAGAAATGTAGGGGAGATTATTCTGAACGGAAAGACGATATTCGCAGTGAAATGAATTACCGAAAATAAAATATTTTTTCTATCTTTAGTTAAGAAAGAGAAAACTATTCATGGCAGACAATACAGAACAGATACGATCCAGAAAAAAAGAACACCTTGACTTGTGCAAAACCGACGAGGTTCTCTTCAAGCATAAAACCTCCGGGTTTGAGCATTATGATTTTTTGCACGCAGCAGTTACGGAAGTACAAATCGATAAAATCGATCTCTCAAAAAAGTTTTTCGGTAAAAAAGTTTCGTATCCGTTTCTGATTTCTTGTATGACCGGCGGAACTTCCGAAGGCGAAAACATAAATCTTCAACTTGCGGAGGTTGCAGCGGAATTAAATATTCCTTTAGGTTTAGGGAGTCTCCGTTTTGCGTTGGGTACAAACGACTATGATGAACATTTCAATCAAATTCGCAGCGCGGCAAAATCGGTTCCACTGCTCGGTAATATTGGCGCAGCGCAGATCGTTAAGATGAAATCGAATAAAGAACTTTTTCACTTATTAAATAAAATTGAATGCAATGTTTTGGTTGTTCATCTTAATCCGTTGCAGGAACTCCTACAGAAAAACGGAGAGGCAAATTTCAAAGGACTTAGAAAATCATTAGAAAAGTTAGTCAAACAATATCCATTTCCGATTATTGTTAAAGAAGTTGGAGCGGGTATTTCAAAAAAATCTGCTCAATCATTATTAGATTTAGGCGTATCCGGCATTGACGTGGCGGGCGCTGGCGGAACAAGCTGGGCGGGTGTAGAAATTCTTCGCAACAAACAATCGACTGAAAATTATTTTTGGGATTGGGGCTTACCGACAAGTTATTGCATTAGAACGATTGCCGAACTACGGAAGAAAAATAAATTTATGCTGATTGGTTCCGGCGGAGTTGATACTTCTCTCGATATTGCAAAAGCTTTGGCGCTTGGAGCTGATTTTACAGCCTCCGCCAGAATAATTCTTCAGTCATTGTTAAAAGAAGGACAAAACGGAGTTGTAAACCTAATAAACGCCTGGTTTGAAGATGTAAAGAAGATAATGTTTTTAACCGATTCACAAAATTTGTGTAGTTTTGGGAAGCAAAAATTAATTGTAAAAAAGGACTTCTTTTGATCGCTGAAAAAGATTTTAATTCATTAATCGAAAAAGAAAGAAAGATAATCAACGCTAAACTGAAAAAAGTATTAGCAAAAAGAAAACCTCGTTCTTTATATGAACCTTCAGACTACATTTTAGCCGATCAAGGGAAAAGATTGCGCCCGCTCTTGGTTCTTTTTGCCGCTAAAGCAGTTGGAGGAAATTATAAGCAAGCCTACAATGCGGCTTTAGCGGTTGAGATGCTTCATAATTTTACTCTCGTCCATGACGACATTATGGACAACGCAGATAAACGACGCAATAAATTAACGGTGCACGTAAAATATGATGTGAATACAGCAATACTTGCAGGCGATGGATTACTTGCCGTTGCGTATGAATATCTTTTAAAAGATTTGATCGTTCCCGGAAACAAGGTTGCACAATATTTTACTAAAGGATTGGTTGAAGTCTGCGAAGGGCAAAGTTTAGATAAAGAGTTCGAATTAATAAAATCTGTTTCTCTCGATGATTATTTAACAATGATTACAAAGAAAACTGCCGCAATGGTTGAAATGTGTTGTGCGATTGGCGCTAAGATCGGCGGAGGTTTTTCCGATGAAGTAAACGCATTTGCCCGCTACGGAAAAAATCTTGGAATTGCATTTCAAATTCAAGATGATTTGCTTGACCTTATCGGCGATGAAAAAGAGTTTGGTAAAAAAATAGGCGGGGATTTGATCGAAGGTAAGAAAACTTTCCTTTTTCTTAAAGCTTTTGCAAAAGCAAAAGGAAAAGACAAAACTGCTCTTCAGAAAGTAATTACTAACAAAGGAATAAAATCAACCGAAGTTGAGAGTTATAAAAAGCTTTATCAAAAACTTGGAGTTTTGAACGACGCGCAAAAAGAAATTGAATTGTATACAAATAAAGCGCTTCGTCAATTGGTTTACATTAAAAACGAAAATGAAAAAGATTTGTTCACCTATATCGCGCATTCACTTATAAAGAGAACATACTAATGATCGAGACAAGACTTAAAATAGTTAATAAAGCCGGGCTGCATACTCGTCCCGCAGCTACAATTGTTAAACTTGCATCGAAGTACAAATCGGAATTTTTTATCTCAAAGGATGGTCTTCACATTAACGGCAAAAGCATCATCGGTGTAATGACGCTGGCTGCCGAAATGGGAAGTGAACTTCTGCTTACCTTTGAAGGTGAAGATGAGCAGCAAATGAATGACGAAATATCAGGATACATCAAAGGGGGTTTTGACGAGCTATGAAAGGTTTAAAAGAAATATTAAAACATTCCGGTAATTATATTACAGGCATTGCCGCCGCTCCGGGATTAACCATCGGCAAAGCGTACGTTTTTACAAAAGAAGTTTTGGAGATTAATCATAACGAAATTACAGACGTTGGTGAAGCAATTTTTCTTTTTAACGAAGCGCTTGAAAAATCTCACAAAGAACTAAAAAAAATCTTCGGTTTTGCTAAAGAAAAAATGGGGGAAGTACGCGCGGCTATATTCGAAGCCCACTTAATGATTCTTGATGATCCTGTGCTTATTGGAAATATAACCGATCGAATAAAGACAGAAAAAAAATTCCCGGAATTTATTGTTGATGACGAAATATCTAAATATCAGCAGTTGATGTTTGGCGCCTCCGAACATTATATGAAAGAACGGGCGCTTGATATTGAAGATATTAAGAATAGAATTATTAGAAATCTGCAAAAGAAAAGATGGCAGTCCAAAATTCCTTTTGAAGCGATTGTGGTGAGTGGAAATCTTTCTCCCGCAGATACAATTCTGTTTACAAAATCGTCGGCTATAGGATATATTACGGATCATGGCGGACTAACCTCTCACGCCGCCATAATCGCGCGTTCACTTAATCTTCCGGCTGTGGTCGGAACGCATCACGCAAGCGAGAAAATAAATAACGGTGATATGCTCATCATCGATGGATTTCACGGGATGATCTTTGTAAATCCCGATGAACAACAGATAAAATATTTTACACAGAAGATTCAACATCTCTTCGAGATCAACCAGGATTTACAAGGATTAAAAGATAAACCGGCTGAAACTTTCGACGGAAGAAAAATAAATCTTCTCGCTAACGTTGATGTTAGCGGTGAAGTTGATCTTGTTGTTGCTAAAGGAGCCAAAGGCATTGGTTTGTTTAGAACCGAACAAATTATTGAAGAGATCGGTGAATTTCCGGATGAAGAAGAACAGGTAAAGATATACTCAACATTAGCTGATAGAATTTATCCTGAAAGTATTACCATACGCGCCTTTGATATTGGCGGTGATAAAGTTCGGCAATTCGATCTGCAAGAAGCTAATCCGTTCCTCGGTTTAAGAGGTGTAAGACTTTTGCTGGAGAACGAACATCTCTTTAAAATTCAGATTAGAGCGGTGTTAAGAGCCAGCGTAAACAAAAATGTGAACTTTATGATTCCTATGATTTCAACACTTCAAGAAATAAAACGAACAAAAAATCTTGTTGATGAATGCAAAGCGGAACTTCATAAAGAGAAAATTCCTTATGACCACCATATGAAATTAGGAATTATGATAGAAGTCCCCTCAGCGGCAGTTATGTCCCGTGATTATGCAGCCGAAGTTGATTTTTTAAGCATCGGAACAAATGATTTGATCCAATACTTGATGGCGGTGGATAGAGGCAATGATTACGTTTCAGATCTTTATCAGGAGTTTCATCCTTCGGTTATCAGAACATTGGCACACATCGTTTCGGAAGGTAAAAAATCAAACGTTTTGGTTAGCATCTGCGGAGAGATGGCTGCAGATACTCTTGCAGTTCCTTTGTTGGTAGGGCTTGGTTTAGACAGTCTCAGCGTTTCACCTTCAGCCGTTCCATCTGTTAAACGGACCATCAGATCATTGAATTATGAGAAAGCAAAATTATTGGCGGAGGAATGTTTGAACCTGTCAACCGAAGAACAGATAATAAAAACCATTGAAAAATTCTTTAAAGATAATCTTATTCAACGTACAAGGAACATTTTATGACAATTACAGAATTAGTTAAAAAGTACGATCCCGAAAATCAATTTGAGGTATTAAAAAATTCTTACCAACAAATAGAATACGCAAAAAACAACTACTATAATCTTGCGGGAATCAACACAGCCAAAATTAAAAATATTATTGTAAGCGGTCTTGGCGGTTCGGCGATTAGCGGAGATTTGATGTCCAATTTTCTGCAGAATGAAATCTCCTTACCCTTTCAGGTAAACAGAAATTATACGTTACCGCAGTATGCAGATGATTCAACACTCTTGCTCGCTTCATCATATTCGGGAAATACGGAAGAAACGGTCTCAGTATTGAATGAAGCATTGAAACGGAAATGTCAAATCATTTGTTTAACTACAGGTGGAACAATTAAAGAGATTGCTGATCGAGAAAACCTTCCGGTGGTTCTTTTACAAAAAGGATATCAACCACGGTACTCATTAGGATTAAGTTTTTTCAGTTTGTTAAAAGTATTGCAAACTTTGAAGTTAGTAACGACTCCTCAAGAAATAATCGATAAAACGATTTCACTTTGGAAGAAAAGAGGAGAAGAATTTTCATCAGAGAATTGCTTAACCTTTCAACTTGCAGAAAAATTGGTTGGATTTCTTCCGGTGATTTATTCAACTGCCAATTTAACTTCAGCCGTTGGTAATCGATTTAAATGCCAGCTAAATGAAAACTCAAAAGTGCATGCGTTTCACAACGCTTTCCCGGAACTCAACCACAATGAAATAATCGGCTGGGAAACCTATGACGAACGCATTGCGAAATTAAAAGCAATTTTTATTGAAGAGGAAAGCGCGCATATTCAAATTAAAAAACGATTTAAAATTACCGGAGAGTTACTAACAAAAGCTGGAGTAGGAATAATTTCTTTATCAAGTTCCGAAGCCACTTTTCAAGAACGCTTACTTGATCTGATTTATCTTACCGATTGGATTTCCTACTACCTTGCAATCCAACGCGGAAAAGACCCGAGTGAAATTGAATATATCCATCTCTTAAAAAATCGTTTGGCTAGTTAGGTAATCATCAGTAAAAAAAATCGTAGGCAAGTAAAGAGAAGTATGGAACATTTAACAGAAGAAGAATTACTAAATATTTTTAAGAAAACGGAAGCGCTTTTAAGCGGACATTTTCGGTTAACCTCCGGAAGGCACAGCAATGTCTATTTTCAATGCGCCAAAGTACTTCAATATCCGCAATACAATGACCGGATTTGTAAAACGATTGCAGACCATTATCGAAATGTTGAAATAGACACAGTGATCGCACCGGCGATTGGCGGTATTGTTGTTGGGCAGGAAGTAGCACGGCAATTAAATAAAAGATTCATCTTTGCCGAACGTGAAGACAAAAAACTTACTTTACGCCGCGGATTTTCTATTGCAAAAGGGGAGAAGATTCTTGTTTGCGAAGATGTTGTTACAACCGGCGGTTCCGTTTTTGAAGTGATCGATATTGTTAAACAAACCGGAGCGATACCGGTTGGAGTTGGATTTATTGTTGATAGAAGCAACGGTAAAGTTCAGTTTGGCGTACCGCAAAAAAGTGTAATCTCACTTGAAGCTATTTCGTTTGAATCTGAGCGTTGTAATCTCTGCAAAGAAAATATTCCTCTTGTAAAACCGGGATCGCGAAAGATTCTATGATAAATAATATGCTTCAACATTTTCGGAATAACCTTAATAATGATTTGCTTTACATAACGCTGCTCAGTTTTGGCGCAGCGTTTTTAATAATTATTCTTGGAAAACTTCTTTCACTAACTTTGCGGAAATTAATCCAACCGATTGTTGATCGCTCTAAAACAAATATTGATGACCAGGTTTTTGATCTTTTAAAATCAACTTTTTTCAAAGTTATTATTCTTGTTGGACTTTCGGTTGGATTAAGAATTTTTAAGGAAGGATTGTCGCTAAAATCCGGTTCACCGCCGCATAACCTATTTAGCTATTATCCATACTTCACGGAAGTTGTGACGGTTGCCGATTATATGTTGTTTTTACTCATTGTGTTAATTCTTTTATTTGTCTCCTTCAAATCCGTAACGATATTCTTTAACTGGTACTCAGCTAAAGTTGATTTGGGAGAAAACAAAAATTTAAGCGGAAGTTTATTCCCGCTCCTTCAAAAGATAAGTAAAGTGCTTTTAACCGCCCTTGCGTTCGTGATTGTTCTCTCAAAATTTAAAGTTGATATTAGCGGATTTATTGTTTCGCTTGGAGTCGGCTCTCTTGCAATTGCATTAGCGGCGCAAGAAACTATTTCCAATATGATTTCCGGTTTTATTATTATGACCGATAGACCGTTCCGTATTGGTGATAGAATAAAAGTTAATCCGGATTTAGTCGGTGATGTAATTGAAATCGGGATACGAAGCACGAAGGTCCTTGATTTTGATAATAATATTATAATTGTTCCGAACAATGACATTGTAAAATCAAGAATAATAAATCTAACCTATCCATCCGCACTCACGCGGGTAGTTGTTGAAGTTTCGGTTTCTTATAATTGTGATACCAACAAAGTAAAGAGAACATTACTTGAGATTGCAAAAAAAAATCCTTTAGTTGCGAAGTTTCCCGCGCCGGATACAATTTTAACGAGTCTTGGAGATTCGGGTGTGAATTTCCGTTTAAAGGTATTCACTGAAGATTATCAAAACTATGTAAAGCTTGGCAGCGAACTGCGAGAAAATATTCTTAACGAATTCAGAGAAGAAAAAATAGAAATCCCATTCCCGCAAATGGATATCCATTTGCAAAAAAATAACGAGAGTTAATATGAAATATTTTGTTATGTTTTTTAGTTTAATCGTCTCCCTAAACGGACAGATAAAATATGATACTTATTTTGAAAATAAAACTTTGAGGATCGATTATTATCATACCGGTGATAAAACGACTGATGAATATTCATTTGATGAATTGCGTGAAGAGCCATATTGGGGCGGTTCAAAAACAAATTTACTTGATGCATTTAATTATGGTAAATATAAAATGGAAGTCACAGATTCTGTGTCCGGAACAATCATATATTCAAAATACTATTCAACTCTCTTCTCTGAATGGCAAACAACAGAGGAAGCGACAAAATATAAAAAGAGTTTTACAGAATCGGTTGTATTCCCATTCCCAAAACAAACGGTGGTTGTTACTTTTTTTTCGAGAGATAGAAAAAACGAACTGCATAAGAAATTTGAGTTAGCGGTCAATCCGAAAAATTATTTTATCGCAAAAGACCGGCGGAATGAATACCCAAACTTTAAAGTTCACTATTCAGGAGACCCGGCAACAAAGGTTGATATCGTGATCATCCCCGATGGTTACACCAAAGATGAAATGGGAAAATTTAAAAATGATTGCAACAAGTTCGCACAATATTTATTTAATGCTTCCCCGTACAAAGAGAATAAAGAAAGTTTTAACATCTGGGGAATCGATGCACCTTCTTTAGAAAGCGGAACAGATATTCCCGCTAAAAATATTTGGAAGCGGACAAACGTTAATACAACTTTTTTTACGTTTGATGAAGATAGATATTGCATGACTTCAGATTATAAAGCTGTACGAGACTTCGCCGCAAACGCACCGTATGATCAAATCTACATTTTGGTGAATACAACAAAATATGGCGGCGGATCTATTTATAATCATTACTCGGTTTGCGTTGCGGATAACGAGAGAAGTGAATATATTTTTGTTCACGAGTTTGGCCACGGGTTTGCATTTTTAGGCGATGAATACTACACAAGTTCCACCGCGTACTTAGATTTTTATCCGACAAACGTGGAACCGCTCGAAGCAAATCTTACGACAAGAGTAAACTTTGATGCAAAGTGGAAAGACATAATCGATAAAGATATTCCAATCCCAACTCCAAATGATCCGAAATACATAAATAAAGTCGGATTATTCGAGGGCGGAGGCTATATGACAAAAGGGATTTATCGCCCAAGTTATGATTGCTCCATGAAATCAGCTTCGGTAAACAATTTTTGTCCGGTTTGCAAAAAAGCAATTAAACAGATGATCGATTTTTACACGAAGTAAATAGCCGATTGCGGAACGCGAATTCAGCACAAATAATTTTAAAAACTGATTATCACTAACTGAGATATTATGTACTACCGGGATCTTCATCAAACAATTGAAACAATTACTTCAAAGTTCTTTGCCGGAGAAATTGATATGCTTGTGGCTGTGGTTCAGGAACTTGTAAAGCAGCAAGATATTCAAATACTTGGCGGACGAATATGGCAATTCTCTATCAAGAAGCAAGGGTACGAAATAATTTACCAAACCGCAAAAAAATCTAAAATCAGCAATGATTTTATACTTTCAATAAGCGACTATCCTTTATTTGATAATTTAGAAAAAGAGAGAACAGTTCTTCGTTCCGAGACGAACGATTTTCTGAAAAAGAAAGGAATCGCTCGATATTATGCTTCAGGCGTTGGAAACAAAGTAAAACTTAACGGCAAAAAATATTACGAATATCTAATAGCTTTTAATAGTCCTAACACAAGTTTGGAATATAAATATTCACTTAACATTATCGCCACCGTTGTTACCGCAAAATTGAAACAGTGGCGCTCTTCCAAAAGTGAGCGTTCGCTTAAAGCCGATATTGATAAAGCACGACTGTTACAAAAATCAATTCTTCCGCAGCATGAATATCCTTTCTTTGATTATGATCTTTACGGAATTACTTACCCGGCAGAAATTGTCGGAGGCGATTTCTTTGATTACCTGGAAATAGGCGATGACAAAGACCGCCTGGGTATTGTGCTTGGTGATGCTGCCAGTAAAGGCATTGCAGCCTCTGCCGAAGCGATGTACATCTCAGGTGCAATTCGCATGGCAATGACCTTCGAAATAAAAATTGTTACGTTAATGCGAAGGATTAACACGCTTGTAAATAAAATTTTTAGCGATGATAAGTTCAGCTCTTTTTTTTATGGAGAGTTGTCGAATGATAAATCGGGATTATTCCTTTATTCGAACGCAGGACATAATCCGCCATTCTTTTATAAAAGAAAAGAGAAAAAAATCTATTATCTAAATCCAACCGGACCGGTATTAGGACCAGCTCCCAAAGCAAATTATACGGTTGACAGCATCATGTTTGAAAAAGGAGACGTTCTTTTAATTTATAGCGACGGGATGATTGACTCTGCTGATAAAAAATTTGAACCTTTCGGCGAGAAGAAAATAGAAGCAATTTTAGTTGAAAATGTGAATCGTTCCTCTAAAGAAATAGCTGCACTACTAATAGAAGCAGTTGTTAAATATTCCGAAGGAGGAGAGTACAACGACGATAAAACAGTTGTTGTAATTAAGAAAAAAGAAAATTAATTTCGTGCAACTTAATTAACGCAAATTGGATAAAGTTAAAATGATCTATTCAATTGATCCAACCACAGAAAATCTACTCGCAGAATACGAAGAATATTCTGAGCACAAAATAAATAATCTGATAGAAAATGCAGAAATAGCATATTTCAGATATAGGAAAACACATCTCTCGCACAGAACACAATTGATGCTTCGCGTTGCTTCAGTTTTAGAAAAACAAAAAGAAGAATTTTCTAAATTGATGACTCTTGAAATGGGTAAGCCCATTTTGCAATCAAGAGCAGAATTAGACAAGTGTATTTGGCTTTGTAAATTTTATTGTGATAACGCGGAAACTTATTTAGCGGATGAAATAATTCCAACAGACGCGAGAAAAAGTTTTGTATCATTTCAACCGCTTGGAATAATCCTTGCAGTTATGCCGTGGAATTTCCCATTCTGGCAAGTCTTTCGTTTTGCCGTCCCAAATTTACTTGCGGGTAATGTTTGTTTGTTGAAACATTCCTCCAACGTTTCGGGTACTGCATTAGTGATTGAAAAAATATTTCATGATGCCGGATTTGAACCTCATCTTTTCAATACTTTACTGATTTCCTCCTCCAAAGTAAAACAAGTAATTGAGCATCCATTGGTAAAAGCTATTACCATAACCGGCAGTACCCCGGCGGGAAAATCGGTTGCCTCTATTGCCGGAAATGTTTTGAAAAAATCTGTGCTCGAGCTTGGCGGCAGTGATCCGTATGTTATTCTTGAAGATGCTGATTTGGAACAGGCTGTAAAAGCTTGTGTCACTTCAAGGTTAATCAACGGCGGTCAAAGTTGTATTGCGGCAAAAAGATTTATTGTCGTAGAAAAAGTTTTTGAACAATTTAAAGAGTTGTTTGTTCAAGAAATGAAATCGAAAAAAATGGGAAATCCATTTGACGAATCAAACCACATTGGTCCGCAAGCACGAATTGATTTGCGGGATGAGCTGCAGCTACAAGTGGAAAAAAGCGTAACTCAAGGAGCGCAAATTCTTCTCGGCGGTTTTATCCCGGAAAGGAAAGGCGCTTTCTATCCGCCCACTGTTTTAACTGATGTTGATGAACATAATATTGCTTTTACGGAAGAAATATTTGGACCGGTAGCGCCATTGATTAACGCTAAAAATGAAGATGACGCAATTCGTTTGGCAAACAAAACCGTTTTTGGATTAGGCGCAGCACTGTTTACGAAAGATTTGGAAAAAGGGGAACATATCGCAAAAGAAAAATTGTTGGCAGGTTCTTGTTTTGTAAACTCATTTGTTAAGTCTGATCCACGGTTACCGTTTGGTGGAATTAATCAATCAGGATATGGAAGAGAACTCGGACTTTTCGGAATAAGAGAATTTGTGAACATAAAAACAATCTACGTGAGTTGATATGACTGACAGTCTAAAACTTCTTCCCGATATTATTAAACAAATGCAAACCCAGTTTACGTACGATGAACTTTTCATCCTGATTCAAAAACTGGGAATAGCAATTCTTATTGGCGCTTTAATTGGTTTGGAACGAGAACACTCTAGAACGCCAGGTTCAAAATCGGTTGCAGGAATTCGAACTTTCCCTCTCATAGCAATGTATGGTTTTATTTCTGCGATGTTGTCTTCATACCTTAACATTTCATTCTATTTTGTTTTTGTAGCTTCAATCATGATGCTTGTGGGACTTTCATATTACACCACAGCACGTGTTGGGCGAATTGGCATTACAACAGAACTTTCAGCGTTGATGGTATTTGTACTTGGTTCAATGATTTACTGGAATTTTATTCTGATAGCCGCCATTATTGCGGTTATTATGGCGCTCTTTCTATCACTCAAAATCCAACTACATCAATTTGTTGAAAGTGTAACCGGTGATGATATTTTTGCCGTGTTAAAACTTTCGATTGTAACAATAATTATTTTGCCGCTTCTTCCGGAGCGTTCCTTCGGACCGAATAATGTTATTAATCTCCGGTTAATTTGGATGATGGTAATTTTTATTGCGCTCATAAGTTTTCTCGGATATGTTTTAACGAAGTATGTCGGGTATAAAAAGGGTATCTCGGTCACTTCTATTTTTGGCGGATTAGTTTCAAGCACTGCCTTAACATTTTCATTTGCAAAAAAAAGTAAAGAGAATGATGCGCTCTCTTCAAATTTTGGTGTAGGAATATTATTAGCAACAACAATGGTCTTCCCAAAAGTTCTTTTAGAAATTGCAGTTGTTAATGGTGAACTTGCGAAGTTGGCTGTTATTCCAATTTTAGTTTTTATGGTTGTTGGAATTGTCTTAAGTCTGGTAATGTGGAAAAAGATTAATGCAATTGAATTAACGGGTATTGATCTTAAAAATCCGTTTGAACTGAAATCGGCTCTCTATTTTGGAGTAATATTTGGGGCGATCCTTCTTTTCTCCAAACTCGCTCAAATAAATTTTGGAGATAGAGGAACATACCTTGTTAGTTTCATTTCCGGATTGACCAATATAGACGCGATTACATTGACTATGGCGCAATTATCGGTTAAACATAGTGTCCAATCCGCTGTTGCTCTCAATTCAATTATCATTGCTTTGTTTGCAAATCTTCTTTTTAAAGGTGTAATTGCAATTATACTTGGGACCAAACTGATGGCTCGATACACAACGCTCGGATTCGGATTCTTTATACTTGCGGCATTACTAATTTTAAGTTACGGTTTCATATTCTAAAAAATTCAAGATGACTGTTTTTCACTCTGTTCCGATACTGCTTGTTTAACATCACACACACTTTATTGATACGATAATATCATTGACAATTACAAAGTAATTCTCGAAGTTTCCACCGCTCATTTATCTATTTAATAATTTTATTTCGGAGGCTCTATGAAAATTAGACTACTTTCAACAATACTCGTTCTCTTTGTTCTCTGCTTCAATGTTTGGGCTCAGCAGAAAACACAACCTCTTGCGGGAGCTCCACCAAACTTCAAACCTCAATCAGTACTGAGTACGGAAAAACAGAACTCTACATTTTCCTTCGCTCAAAAAGTTGCTGCTGATTCGTTTGAAACAACAGTTTACACATTCGGAGACTTAGTGGTGTTTTCATATTTCAACGACACACATGTTATGATTTATGATCAGTTAGGAACTTTGATTGATGAACAAACACTTGTAGCCGATACGATTTTTAACGTTGATCATGGAGGTGGTATTTATCGAATCGTTGCGAATAAATCATTTACTATTCTGGTAGGTGATGCTATCAATAATTATGTAAACGGCTATTTTGCTGTGGATGAAGCGGGTAAAGGAGTATCGCTTAAATTAAACACATGGATGATGCGTCAGTTTTATACAGATCAGGATGAGTTCGTGATTTTTGGTTATGAAGATAATACCGGTTTTACGGTTAAGAACTTGAAGACGAACGACATCATCTATGCCGGCACTATAGATAAAGGGAAATATTTTTCTTTTCGTCAGGCAGGTTTACTCTCCTCAATTTATAGTACTGCTTTACAGGTAAATGGCACGAAACCAATTTCTGCATTGTCATATACTGATCAAGATTATTATGTCCCTTCTGCAAATGGTACATTCACCGGAACTGAATTCTATGGTTATTCGGCTTATGAAGGAAGTTGGACAAACAGCATCACCATAACTTCGTATGCAGATAATAATAAAGTTACTATTAAAAATATTGATGACGGAAGTGTAATTGATACTGCAACACTGATGCGAGGACAAGTTTACACTAAGGGAATTTACGCGCCAACTTATTGGGCAATTACTTCACAAGGTCCGGTAACTACCGCAAATATTCCTTATGCCGGATGGTCGGGAAGTTATTACTACATGACCCGCGCTATAGACGAAACAGGAACCGGCGCAGGCAAGTTATTTTTTGTTCCGACAATAGCCAGTAACATCCATGTTTTTTCATTTGATAACCAGAATGCCGTTAAGATTACCCGACTTGGATTGAACACCGATTTCCCTTATCCGTCGGCAACTGAAATCTATAATTCCTCTTTGAATTATGGTGAAGTTTATAATTTTTCTTCTGATTATGGCAACTACGTTTATAAAATCGAAGGAAGCGGTAATGTCTCTGTTTTGCAAAGTAATGGCGGAGCCGGAGCTGATTTTATGCCGTTAAGCTATGCTGCAAAACTTCCTGATTTAACGCTTTCGGTTGATGATATTCATTTCTCGATACCTGACAGTCTTTATGTTCCCGGTGATAAAATTACCGTAACCGTTACTATTCATAACACAAGTACAGTTGATGCGACGAATATTCCGGTAGTTGGTTACGACGGTGATCCGGATGCAGGTAATGCCGTACCGATTGCAAATGATATTTTCCCGTTAATTAAAGCAGGTGAAACCGGACTCTTTGTTTTCGATTATATCATCCCAATTAAACCTGAATTTCATAGTCTCGTAATTAAAATTGATCCTAATAACTATGTGGTTGAATCAAACAAATCCAACAACAAAGCTCAAAGGTTCTTAAGATCGAATAAAGATCTATTACCACCTTTGGCTGTTAATGTAACTTCTCCATCTGCGCTAATTGTACGGGATGGAAATTTATTTCCGAATCCTTTTAAAGTTCGGTATGACATTTTTAATACCGGCGGAGTATCAGCGAGTAATGTGGTTATTTCATTAGATCTAAAAAATGGACTTACTTTAGCTACCGGAAATCCGGTTGTTCAGCTCGGAAATATTTCTGCGAAAGGTTCCGCTTTTGTTGAGTACGTAATAAACGCCAATCCGGACTCAACAGGGTTTAATATATATACCGCGACAATTACTTCCGATAATGCAGATACCAAATTTGTTTATCGCGCCATTATGGTTCCAGATAATGTACCGCCGGCTGCGCCGAAAAATTTTGCCGGAAATTCAATCGGAAATGCTTCTGCTACTTTCACATGGACGAAAAATGTGGAACCAGATTTCGGCGGATACCAACTCTATTATTCACTTGATTCTTTGGATTGGAACGGAATCGGCGCTAACCAGGGGAATTCTCCTTTGTTAGTGCTTGATAGAAATAACTATCTTATAACCGGTCTTCCGCTGATAAATGACGCTCCGACAACTTATTTCTTTAAATTAAAAGCGTTTGATCAATCGCTTAACTTGAGTGATTACAGTAATACTTTGCAGTTATTAATTACAAAATCGTTTGTAAATGATACGCTGCTTGACAAACCTGTTGTCACCAAAATATTTGATGTACCGAACGATAACGGACGACATGTATTTGTTACATGGAATGCATCGAAAAACGATGGCATGAAGAATAATCCGGTTGCTAAATATAGTATCTGGAGATTGGATAACGATGTGTGGACATTTGCCGTTGAAGTTCCTGCAATTTCTCAAGCAATGTATTCTGCCATCGCAGTCACTATATTTGATTCAACTAAAACTGATGGGATGTACCTTTCTACATTTAAGGTTATTGCACATGGATTAAATCCAATACTGATAGCAGCTTCTGAACCTGACAGCGGGTACTCGTTAGACAATTTAGCTCCTCAAGTGCCAACCAGTTTTGCAGCAGCTTTGCAAGGGAACAATGCAGCGCTTAGCTGGGAAAAGAATGTTGATACCGACCTCCGGTATTATGCAGTTTACAGAAGTACTCTTCCAAATTTCACGATCTCCAGTGATAATAGGATTGCCAGAGTAGCCGATAACGCATTTATTGATGTAACCGTCCAAAGCGGATATACGTATTACTACAAAATTACAGCTATCGATTATTCTGGTAACGAAAGCGGGACAAGTAAAGAAACTGCTTTGATGATAACCGATGTTGCGGATGGAACAGGAATACCGACAGCGTTCAATCTCTATCAGAATTATCCAAATCCGTTCAATCCTTCAACTACAATTTCGTTCGATCTTCCTAATTCGGAATTTGTTACGTTAACCATTTATGACGTGCTTGGAAAGCAAGTTACCTCGTTGGTTAATGAGTTCAAGAATGCTGGTAGATACAGTATCCGTTTTGATGCCGCCAGATTGTCCAGCGGAATGTATTTCTACAAAATTTCAGCGGGGAATTTCACCCAGATTAAGAAATTCATCCTGATGAAGTAAACAAAATTCACTTCTTTTCTAAACGCCGCTCTGCACTAAGCAGGGCGGCTTTTTTATTTCCCTTTTCAGAACAATCAAAAAAATCTTAAATTGCATTTGACCATTAAATGATTTCCAAATGGAGTTTATGAAAAAAAATATTATTTATTTCTCACTCTTTTTCTTAGTGAGTACATTCGTTGTTTTTGGCGGTTTGTTTTCGTCAAAAATCAACCGTTTAAATTCTTACGGAAACAATTATTATTTTGAAGATGATGACGACTACAATTCACCTGAACAAAAACTTATTGATGTAATTCATTATTCAGTTAAACTGGATTTATTTCCTGAACAAAAACGCTTAAAGGGAGATGTCACAATACAATTTGTTTTTACTGATTCACTCCAAAAGATTTTCAGCATAAATTTTTATGACAACATGCGCATTAACAAAGTGTTGTGGAACGGGTTAGCTACAAATTATTCAAACTACAAAACAACGCTTAAAGTCGATCCCAAAGCTATTAACGATACGAATTACGTTGAAATTATCTACGAAGGAAAACCTAAAAATTTGGGGTTATCATCATTTGTATTCGGAGAAATTAATGGCAAATCTTTGGTTTACAATATAAGCGAACCGACATACGCTTCAACATGGTTTCCTTGTAATGATTTACTAACAGATAAAGCTACGTACGATTTGTACATTACAAATGCATCGTCTGAAATATCTGTCTCAAATGGAGTACTGATAGAAAAATCCGACGCGAATGGAAGAACAACTTACCACTGGAGAACAAATTACGAACTTCCAACTTATACCATCGCTATTTATTCATCAGGGTATAAAACTTTTTCCAACAGATATGTAACCACTTCGGGCGATTCGGTTCCAGTGCTATATTATGCGCTTCCGGGGCACTTTGAGAATGCAAAAATTGATTTTGATGAACAACCGCAGATCTTAAAAGTTTTAGCACAATTATTTGGCGAATATCCTTTTGCAAAAGAAAAATATGGAGTGGCGGAATTTCTTTGGCAAAGCGGCGCTATGGAGAACGCTACCATCACCGGCATCGGAAGCAATTTTGTTACCGGCGCTAAAATGTTCACCGATATTTATGTTCACGAAGCTGCACATATGTGGTGGGGAAATTGTGTTACTCCCGCAACATGGAAAGATATTTGGTTGAATGAAGGTTTTGCGACTTACTCTGAAGCATTGTATGATGAAGTTGTTTTCGGAAAAGAAGCTTTGTTTTCTAACATGAGAAAAAACTTCAGCACCGAATTTGCAGGAACTCTTTACAATCCGGGCAGCAATTTGTTTTCTGCAAAGGTTTATCGTAAAGGAGGTTGGGTGCTTCATATGTTAAGATGGGAAGTGGGAGATCAAAATTTCTTCGATATCCTCTATCAATATTTTGACTTATACAAATATAAAAATGCTTCTACAAATGATTTTAAGAAAGTTTGCGAAGAAGTTACCAAAAAAGATTTAACGGAATTCTTCAATCAATGGGTCTATGTTGGAGAAAATATTCCAATTGTTAATTACACATGGAAACTGAAACAAGATGATGATTCGACATATTATCTTGTACTGAATCTAAAGCAAACTCAAAAAGGTGAAACGGAATATCACTTTCCGGTAGAAGTGAAATTTTTATTTGATAATCCCGAAGATAATTATTCAGAAAAAATAATGGTGGATGACCACGATTTCGAAACCACAATCAAGTTAAAAAAGAAAATGAATTCAATCTCAATTGATCCTCAAGGATGGCTGCTTGTGGAGTTTAATGATGTTAACGCATACGAGAAATAATGACTAAACCAGTTTTTTTTATTTCGGATATTCATTTAGGATTGTTAGCTCCCGATCTTGAAAAAAAGAGAGAACGTCTTTTAGTCTCATTTTTAGAGTACGCTAAGGATAATGCCGGGGCGCTCTATATCATCGGCGATTTGTTCGATTACTGGTTCGAGTACAAACGCGTCTATCAAAAAGGTTTTTTTAGAACCTTAACAGCTTTGCAAGATTTATGTGAAAATGGAGTTGAACTTCACTACTTTATCGGCAATCATGATTTTCTTCACCGCGATTTTTTTCAAAAGGAAATTGGCGCTCACCTTTATCACGATGGCATTTCAGTTGAGTTGGGAGGGAAGAAGTTTTATTTAGCTCATGGAGATGGGTTAGTTAAGAACGATGTCGGGTATCTTCTTCTGAAAAAAATATTGCGGAATAAAGTTCTTCAAAAAATATATTCGTTGGTGCATCCCGATTTTGGAATTGCAATTGCCAGCCAAACAAGTAAAACTAGCAGAGATTATACAGCAAAAAAAGATTACGGTGAGATAGACGGAATGTTTGAGGCTGCAAAAGAGAAATTACGCGGTCACTTTGATTATGTTATTTTTGGACATTCACACAAAAGACAATTCGAAAATGTTAATGGCGGATATTATATTAATTTGGGGACGTGGTTAGATCAACCATGTTATGGAAAATTCCAGAATGATAATTTTCAGATAATCGACTGGCAGGCGAATGGATAAATCGAACAAAAATAAAACTCCGAATAAACTTATGTCATCAATTAAAAAGTTTAAGTATATCTTCTTAACGCTTGCATTAATAGTTGTCGGATTCATCGTTTACGTTTTCTGGGGACTTCCGTCGCTGGAAGAATTGGAAAATCCCCGCCCGCAATTAGCGAGCAAAGTTTGGACGGTAGATGGCGAAATTCTAGGGCAATTTTATATCGAAAATAGAATTGAAACGAATATTGACAGTATTCCTGCTCATCTAATCAACGCTTTAATCGCAACGGAGGATAGAAATTTTTACAGCCACTGGGGAGTTGATCTCGTTCGTTTCGGCAAAGCGATGACGAAAAACCTTTTCACCTTTTCTCGTGAAGGAGCGAGCACCATTACCCAGCAGCTTGCGAAAAATTTATATAGTCTGAAAGTGGTAAACGAAAATCCGGTAGAAACAGTTGCAAGGAAAATTCGCGAGTGGCTCTCATCCGTTCAAATTGAAAGAAACTTTACGAAGAGAGAAATCCTCGAACTCTATCTGAATGTTTCTTATTTTGGCAAAAGCGCTTTCGGAGTAGAAACAGCAGCCAATATTTATTTTGGAAAAAGAGCTAAAGAATTAACGGTTCCCGAATCAGCATTACTAATCGCTCTTCTTAAATCTTCTGTAAATTACGATCCTGAGAGAAGAATGGAACGGGCGATCGCTCGAAGAAATTTAGTTATGAACAATATGGTTGTTGCCGGATATTTATCCGAAAACGAATATGACAGGTACAAACTTGAACCGATAATTTTGGCAAAAGGAAAGAAAGTAAAAATGAGAGGAGAGGCTCCTCATTTTATGGAATATGTACGCCAACAAATGATTGCTATGGCTGATAAATATGGGTATGATCTCTTCAGAGACGGGTTAAATATTTACACTTCTATAAATATGAAGATGCAAAAAATCGCTAACAAAGTTGTTGCGGAACATTTAAGGGAATATCAGGAGATATTTTATAAAAACTGGAAATGGGATAGTAACAAATCTATTTTAAAACCGATGATCGATCGTGCTATCAAAAATACAGTCGCTTATAAAGAAGCGGTATCACAGATTCAAAAACAAGCGGTTTATAATCAACTCGTAAATGATCCGGCTTTTATCGATTCGGTTAAAGTTCTCGAAAGCACAATCCAATCCGGTTTTGTTGTGCTTGATGCGAAGACTGGAGAAATAAGAGCTTTAGTTGGCGGAGCAGATCAAGATTTTCAATACGGTTTAAATCATGTTACACAAATTAGAAGACAACCGGGTTCATCATTTAAACCGCTTGTTTACACTACCGCAATTGATAATGGTTATTATCCGGCTTTTTCGTTATTAAATGAAAAATTCAACTATAACGGCTGGTCTCCGGATAACAGCGATAACGATTACGGTGGTTATTTAACACTGCGGCAGGCTTTAGCAAATTCTGTGAACGTGATTGCCGGAAGATTAACCATTTCTGATATTGCGCCTCCGAACTTAGTTGTAAAGTACGCACATAAGATGGGGATCAATTCCTCACTTGCGGCTTTTCCATCCATCGCTTTGGGAACAGTTGAAGTAACTCCGCTTGAATTGACTTCAGCATTTGCAACTATTGCAAACAAAGGCGTTTACATCTCTCCAATTTCAATTTTAAAAATTGAAGACAAAAATGGAATTTTGATTGATGAATTCAAACCAGAGTATCGTGAAGCGATCTCACAACAAACTGCTGCAATCGTAACCAGTATGATGGAAGATGTTCTGAATTACGGTACCGGCGCGCGTGTAAGACAATATTTTTCAAGACCGGCAGCGGGTAAAACCGGAACTACACAAGATTTTGCGGATGCATGGTTTGTAGGATTTACTCCTCAATTAGTAGGTGGAGTGTGGACAGGATTTGATGATAGACGCGTGAAATTCAATGGATGGTATGGTCAAGGCGCAAGAGCTTCTATGCCTATCTGGGCAAAATTTATGGCGGAAGCATATAAACAATTAAATCTTCCGTTAGAATATTTTACTTTGCCGGATGGAGTTGAGCATGCTCTCTTTTGTAAAGAAACAATCGATAGGGGAGATGCGCGTTTAGCGAATGAAAATTGTCCCAACAAAGTTTCTGATCTGATAAATATTTTGCACAAACCGCAAAGTTGTAATCTTCACGGAGGTTCTGCTATACCTTTGCAGGAAAAAGAATCTGGTTCAGGCTGGTAAAAAGTTTGAAAAGACGAGAGTTATCATTAATTTTTCAGTGATAATTATTTGCCCGAATGGCGGAATTGGTAGACGCGTTAGGTTCAGGGTCTAATGGAGATCCTCCGTAGGGGTTCGAGTCCCCTTTCGGGCACAAAGTTTCTATGAAAATCAATTCAAACACACTTCATTTAGCCTATCAAGAGGCAATTCAGTTTGCCAGGAAGCACTACGAGAATTTTCCTGTTGTAACTTTTTTGATTTCAAAAAAAATACAAAAAGATGTTGCTATCATTTATTGGTTCGCGCGTACTGCAGATGATATTGCCGATGAAGGAGATTTGTCGCTTCAACAGAGGTTGGAACAACTTGCAAGGTTTGAAAAAAGGATGCAAAATTTATTGAACGGCGTCTTTGCTGATAAATTTGATTATACGCTCGCGGAAACGATTAAAGCAAATAAATTGTCGCATATCCTTTTTTTTAAATTACTAAAAGCGTTCCGGTCGGATATTCTCTTCCATAGTTTTGCAGAGTTTTCGGATGTGGAAAAGTACTGTGATAATTCAGCTAATCCAATCGGAAGATTAATGCTTGAACTTCACGATGTGCGTGATCAAAATGCACTGAAGCTTTCGGATAAAATTTGTACCGCTCTTCAATTAACGAACTTTTACCAGGATTTCAAATTTGACATTAAAAAGGGAAGAAATTATATTCCCCTAACTGATTTGGCAAAGTTCGGTCTAAACGAAAATAATTTTACCGATCCCGTTCTTCGATCCAAATTTTGCGCAGTAATGAAATATCAAATTGAAAGAACGAAAAATTTATTTTTGGAAGGTGAGCAGCTCCTAAACTATTTACCGAAAAAATTGAAAATTGAAATTGCCTGGACAATTCTGGGCGGTAAAAGAATATTGGAGAAGATCGAAGCATCAAAATGTAATGTTCTTAAAGAGAGACCTTCTCTCAAGAAATATGAACTAATATCGTTATTAATTAAATCTTACAGTTATGCAAAACGATTCGGCTAAACAAATCGCCAAAAAAAGTAAAAGTAGTTTTTATTATGCTTTTAATTTACTCCCGGCAAGTCAACGGGAGGCGATGAATAATGTTTACGCATTTTGCCGTAAGACCGATGATATTGTTGATGAAGGACAGGATAACGATGAGATCAAATATCAAAAGTTGGTTAGATGGCGAACTGAATTTGAAAAAGCATTTAAGGGGAACTCCGAACTTCAATTGTTAAATAAACTTGCCGGGACAATCTCTCAGTTCCACATTCCTATCGAGCATTTCTTTGAGTTAATTAAAGGAATGGAAATGGATTTGCAAAAAAAGCGTTACGAAACTTTTGAAGATTTGCGTCTTTATTGTTATCGTGTTGCTTCAACGGTTGGATTAATGTGTATTGAAATATTCGGCTATAAGAATAAATCAGCTTTATCTTTTGCTGAGAATCTTGGCATCGCTTTGCAGCTTACAAATATTTTACGCGATGTAAATAAAGATGCAAAAGGAAATCGCATTTATCTTCCGCAAGAAGAACTGAGGAAATTCCATTACGCTGAAAGTGATTTATTGAACAAAAAATATAACTTACATTTTATTTCTTTAATGGAATTTGAATCAAACAGAGCGCAAGAATATTTTCAAAGAGCAACTGATAATCTTGATCTTGATGACAAAGCATCAATGTTCGCAGCCCGCGCAATGCAGCATATTTATTTTAGAATGCTGGAAAGAATTATTCATGCCAAATATGATGTGTTCAATCAGAACATAAAAGTTAGTACTTTTGAAAAAGTTGGTATCTCTCTCGGGGTGTGGGCTAAATATAAATTAGTTTATAGATGAAAAAATGTCTTATCGTTGGCGGCGGATTAGCCGGACTTTCCGCTGCCGTTTCTCTCACAAAAAAAAATATTCACGTTCACCTCATCGAAGCCTCACCAAAATTTGGCGGAAAAGTTTATTCTTTTGTTGATGACAAAAGTGGTGATGAAATTGATAACGGGCAGCATCTTTTGCTTGGCTGTTATTATGAAACATTGGCGTATATAAAAAATATTGGAGTGACAAACCTTTTCTTTTTCCAGGAACAATTGGATATAAATTTTGTAACAAGAGATAAAACAAAGTATCAGCTAAAACCTACTGACCTTCCTTATCCGTTAGGATTGTTTTTTGGATTTCTGAACTACGATATTTTATCGATTCTCGATAAAATAAAAATTCTGTCCCTTCTCGCACAACTTCCATTTATTCAGAGTGAAAAGTATTTAACCATTTCAGTTGAAGATTGGCTGATTGAACAAAGTCAAAGCCGGAATTGTATAAAATCATTTTGGGATATAATGGCTGTGGGAGCTTTGAACAGTAAATTAAAGGATGCTTCCGCAAAAATATTTATCGATATACTAAAAGTAATTTTCTTGAATGGAAACGATGCTTCGGCAATGATCATTCCGAAAGAAGGTTTATCAAAAACGTTTGTTGATCCAGCCATAGACTTCCTCAAAGTGCGCAGCAATGAATTGTCTCTTTCTGAAAAACTTCTCGAAATCTTCATCAATCAGGACAAAGCAGTTGCGGTTAAAACTGATAAGGGAAGTATAACTGATTTCGAGGCTGTTATTTTAGCTATTCCTTCTTACAGTCTAAGTAAAATCAATGACAGTAACTCAATCTTAGAAAATGGTAAGACTGATATGACAACTTCTTCAATACTGACTCTCCATTTATGGTTAAAAGAAAACAAATTGAAAAAATCTTTCTATGCTTTCATAGATTCACGTTTGCATTGGGTATTTAATCATGGCGACTATATTACAACTGTTACAAGTAGTGCAGACGAGCTTATCGAAAAATCACACGAAGAATTATTCTCAATCGTTAGCGCTGAATTGTTTACGTATCTGGGAATCAATAGAGAAAACATTTCCCGTTACAAAATTATAAAAGAGAAGAGGGCGACTTTTATTCCGAATAAAGAAAATTTAATGAAGCGCCCTTCTGCTAAAACTAAGTTGGAAAATGTTTTTCTTGCAGGAGATTGGACAAACACCGGTTTACCTGCTACAATTGAAGGGGCGATAAAGAGTGGGGATACTGCCGCGAAAGAAGTGCAGAAATATTTCTCATCTTTCTAAAGTAAGAAATCCAAAATTGAAACCGCAAAGACGCTAAGAGTTTACTTTGCGTCTCTGCGACTTTGTGGTGAAAAAATGATTTAGTGTGCTTCAATCCAATTATCTCCAATTCCTGTTTCAACAAGTATTGGAACGTTTAACGGTAGAGCATTTTCCATCAAATCTTTTACAAGCGGAACAACCTCATCAGTTTCACTTTTCAGTGCATCAAACACTAACTCATCGTGTACTTGCAGAATCATTTTGGTATCGTATTTCCTTTTTGCAAGTTCATTATGAATGTTGATCATTGCAAGTTTTATCATGTCGGCGGCTGTGCCTTGTATCGGCATATTAATGGCAACTCGTTCTTCAAAATTGCGAAGTGAAAAATTCTTGCTGTTAATATTTTTTAAGAAGCGCCTTCTGCCGAGCAACGTTTCTGCATAACCTTTTTCCCTTGCTGATTGAATAGAAGCATCCATAAACGCTTTTACATTTTTGAATGTACTGAAATAAGTATCGATAATTTCCTTTGCATGCTGTTGCGAAATATGAAGGCGCGTTTTTAATCCGAATGTTCCTATTCCATAAAGAATACCGAAGTTAACTTCCTTTGCTTTTCGTCTCATATCGGGAGTAACTTCGTTCTGTGGAATTTGAAAAACCAGTGCAGCAGTTCGTCGATGAATATCTTCACCTTGTTGAAAAGCTTCGATCAATCGCTCATCGTTCGACATGCTTGCCATGATACGCAATTCAATTTGGCTGTAGTCGCAGCTAATGATGCAGTGGTTCTTATCTCGCGGCACGAATGCTTTCCGTATTTCTCGTCCAAGTTCCGTGCGGATTGGAATGTTCTGTAAATTTGGATCGACACTTGAAAGCCTACCGGTGGAAGCAATGGTTTGGTTATATGAAGTATGTACTCTTCCTGTTTTGGGATGAATTAAGTTGGGAAGAGCATCAGCGTAAGTAGATTTTAATTTTGCAACTTGTCTAAAATCCAAAATGCTTTCAATTATTTCATGTTCACCACGTAAAGATTCAAGTGTTTGTGCATCGGTAGAAAATCCCGTTTTTGTTTTTCTGGAAGATTGCAGTTGAAGTTTTTCAAACAAAATCTTTTGCATTTGTTTTGGCGAATTGAGGTTGAATGTTTCACCTGCTAAACGAAATATCTTTTCAGAATATTCGTTCATAGAAGTTTCTAATTCTTTGCTTAAAACTCCAAGCATCTTTCTATCAATGTTTACACCGGAACGTTCCATCTCCTCCAATACTTCAGCGAGAGGGAACTCAACTTCGTAAGCCAATTTGTGTAAACCGTTTTTTTCAATTTCTTCTTTTAAGATTTCATAAAGCTGAAAAGTAATGTCGGCATCTTCGGAGGAGTAATCACTTAACTTGTTCAATTCCACATCGAAGATTTGTTTTGCGTCTTTCTTTGCGCCGATAAGTTCAGAAAGGGGAATAGGTTTATACTGCAAATATTTTTCCGCAAGATCATCCATACCGTGTTTCTGATCGGGATCGAGAAGGAAACTTGCGAGCATTGTATCAAAGTAAAAACCCCGTACGTGAATATCAAGAGAACGCATTATCGAGATGTCGAATTTCCCATTCTGGCAGACTTTTTTAATTCCGGCATTTTCAAAAATTGATTTAAAGATAGAAACAAAATCATGCTGCGAAAGTCTATCGTCCAAATTTCTCTCAAACAATGACGTCGATTGAACAAACGGATTAAGCGCAACAAAGAACGCTTTTCCTTTTTCGTAACAGAATGAAACTCCGGCGACTTTGGCATCGAAATAATCTAATGAATCGGTTTCAGTATCAAACACAAACAAAGGCTGTTTTGAAAGAGCATCGGCTAAAGCTTTTGCTTCTTTCACCGAAGTGATTAAAACATATTTGCTTTCCGAACTTGAGAAAGTTTTATTTTCCGGAACTGCCACAACTTCGGGAACTGCTTCTATAACTTCTTCTTCACCAAAGAATTTTCTTAAACGGACGTAAAGATTTTTGAATTCAAGTTCTTCAAAAATTGCTTTTATCTTCTCGATCTCCGGTTTCCCGATCTTCGTTTTGTTAAAATCAATTACTATCGGAACATCCGTCATAATTGTTGCAAGTTCTTTTGAAAGGAAAGCATTCTCTTTTCCGGCAATGAGTTTTGCTTTTACCGAAGCCGGTTCAACTTCATCTATATGCTCGTATATGTTTTCAACAGTTGAATATTTCTCGATCAATAATGGCGCTGCCTTTGGACCAATGCCTTTAACGCCGGGAATGTTATCACTCGAATCGCCGATAAGTGATAAGTAATCGATCATCTGCGTAGGTTGAAAACCAAGAGTTTCAAGAACTTTTTCTTTTGTAATAAGATCAATCGCTTCACCCGACTTTCCAGGTTTAACAAGTTTAACTTTTTCAGTAACAAGTTGGATGTAATCTTTGTCGGGAGTGATCATAAAAGAATCGTATCCGAGCGATTCCGCTTTCTTTACCGCTGTACCGATAATATCATCCGCTTCATAGCCGGGCAAAATGAACACGGGAATATTGAGCGCTTCAATTATTTCTTTTATCCTTCCGATCTGCGGGATCATATCTTCCGGCATTGCGGAGCGGGTTGCTTTGTACGCTTCAAACTTATCATGGCGGAATGTTTTTTCTTTTGAATCGAATCCGACGAACATATAAGCCGGTTTTATATCTTCCAATATTTTTATTATTTGATTAAGAAAACCGAAGACCGCGGAAGTCGGTTCACCTTTCTTTGTAACTAACGGTCTGCTGATAAAAGCGAAATAAGCCTTGTACGCCAAAGCCATCGCATCAATAAAGATTATTTTTTTATTCATATTTACTTTTTCTGAAATCGATGATGAAAATATTTACTGTAAACATAAACGGGGAGTCCAAGCAAAATGAGAATTAATCCCATCGCTGCGTTTTGAGTATCAGACACAACCGAATTAATTAGAAACAAAAATGAAAAGACAACAAAAATTGCCGGAGTATAAGGATAACCCCAAACTTTATAGGAACGTTTCGCATCGGGCATTTTTTTACGGAGAACAAAAACGCCGAATGCGCCGAGCATATAAAATAACCAGGCGGCAAAAATAACATAATCGGTAATCGTGTCGAACGAACCGGAAAGGACTAACACCGCTGACCAAACTCCCTGCACAACAAGTGAAACATGCGGAGTTGCAAATTTAGGATGAACTTTACCAAGTGAAACAAAAAATAATTTTGTACGAGCCATTGCAAACGGCACACGCGCAGTAGTAAGAATAGAACCGCTGACCGCGCCAAAAGTTGAAACAATAACTGCGATTGCAATTATTGAAGCTCCCATACTGCCGAATATTTTTTCAGCGGCGGCAGATGCTACCAAAGGATAGTTTTTCATCTCTTCAATCGGTAAAACATAAAGGTATGCAACATTAATTAAAACATAAACCGCCATTACAATTAAAGTTCCGTATAACAAAGCTTTGGGAACATTGTGCTGCGGTTCTTTTATTTCTCCGGCAACAAAGGTTACGTTGTTCCAGCCGTCGTAAGCCCAAAAGGCGCCGGCTAATGCAAGTCCAATCATTGCAATTAAATTTGTACTTGTTTCTGCAGGAAGATGAAAATTATAAAAGAAGTTTGCAGTAGAACCGTTGCCAAAAAATAAGAGTACAAATGAAAGTAAAAGAATAGAAGCGATTTTAATAAATGTAACGATAGTTTGTACAAGTCCGCCGAAAACAACGCCGATGTAATTGACTCCGGTTAAAAATAAAATGCAAATAATTGCAACGGCTTTTGTTCCGAAATCTACAAAGGGATGAATGGGTCCAACAAAGGGCAAGAAGAGGGAAAAGTCCTGCAGATATTTTGATGCTTCCGGGAATTTGAAAAAGTAGCCGAGATATTCTGCAAACACATAAGCAATTGCCGCCTGGCTTCCGGTTTGTATTACCGCTAAAATTGACCAACCATAAAGATAAGCCGTAAAGTCGCCATACATTTCTTTGAAGTACATAAATTGTCCGCCGGTAGCGTCAATCATTCCCGCAATCTCTGCATTTACTAAAGCGCCAATGAAAGTAATCAGTCCGGCAACAACCCAAACAAGAATTAATAATTCCGGTGAGTGAAGTTGACCCGCCATTGTAGCAGGCTTTCTAAAAATACCGGAACCGATCATAGAACCGGCAACGAGCATTGTAGCAGCGGTTAATGAGAGTCCGCGAATTAGAGTTGTCTTTTTTGTTGTTTCCATAGCACCTGAATAATTAGGAATTAC
>JAVHOS010000265.1:0-1886 GCA_036170205.1 Ignavibacteriaceae bacterium
GATTAAGAAATCACGCTATCATATTTACTAACTCAAGTTACGCAAAATAGTATTTTGAATTGCCACGTCCCGAAAGCTTAAGGGACGCGGGATAATAAGCAAAAAATGCAAGTGGCTTTAGCCAAAATAACTGCTAATGTTGGGCTAAAGCCCAGTTCATTTTGTTGATTTGATCCCCGACATAAATGTCGGGGCAATTCAATCACAAGTTATACGTAAAGTGACTTACTAAAAGATAATTCCAACATCAAAATATTGAATGTTTTTTAATCTTCCGTAATCTCCGTATCCGTAATTTACATTGATATTTAAACCGGGAGCCATCTCATATTTTAAACCGGCGCCAAGAGTTAAACTTTGTTCGCTATCGGTCATAAAGAGAGATTTGTAACCGCCTCTAATAAATAACAATTCATCATAAGCAAACTCAACTCCAACATTTGCGTATTCAACGTTATCATTCGGATGAGTTGCATCGAAAGCGGTTTTTACTCTAAGGTATCTTGATTTAAAAACATCCATCGAAAAGCCGATTCTAAAGGTAAGGGGAAGATCATATTCATCCATAGCGAATTTTGCCGGAACGTTATTTGGACCAGTTGACTGGTCGCCGTTTGGATCATAATTAATTTGTATATCTCTTCCGTCCAATTGCATTTTCGTTCCAAAGTTGGTTATGCTCGCACCGATGACTAAATCGTTAAAAGGAGTTACGTAATAAGTGCCGACATCTAAAGCAAATCCTCGTGCGGATGTACTCCAGATTGATTCCTGAATATATTTTGCGTGAAAACCGATCGAGAATCTATCTGTTAGACTTCTCGCGAAACCAATACCGAATGAAACCGATGAAGCATCCCAAAATTGTCCGTTACCATCGGGGAATTCGAACGTTCTAACTTTTTCTTCTGGAACTCGAAGCGATGTTATAGACATGAACAACGTTCCAACCGATTCAACGTTTATAGATGCGGCGGCAAAGTCATAACTTATATCAGCAAGCCATTGAGTATGACTAAAAGCTGCTTGCCCATTTCCTTGATTGATCGCGACACCGGCAGGATTATAATAAACTGCGTAGATGTCGTCACTTACTCCAACATAAGCGCCGCCCATTGAAAGCGCGCGAGCTCCCGGTCCAATTTTTAAAAATTGTCCGGCGGTTGTACCAACTTTAGTAATATCTCTAAATATCTGCGCGTGCAAATTAGAGTAGCTAATAAAAAGGCTTAGCGTTAGTAGTATAAAAACTTTTCTCATACTCGGTTTTCTCCGTAAAATTCTTTTCCAAATAAGTTAGGGACAGACTAAATTCTGTCCCATATGATCAACAACTTTTATTTTATTACAGCAAATTTCCCGATTTTTTCGCCAACCCCGGGAACATCAATGTGATAAATATAAACACCGTATGCAATCCTCATTCCTTCCGAGCTTAAGAGATCCCAGCTTGCCATACTGGTAAAATCATCTTTTTCAACTACATCGACCAATTCACCGGTGATGGTATAAATTCTAATCGTACACTTTTGCGGAAGATTCCTAAACTGAATTTCTCTATCACCACGTTTAGTAAACGTTCTACCCGGATTTTCAGACATGCTGTACGCAACATAGGGATTCGGAACAACGTAAATATCATTTATGCTTTGTTTAATGAGATCGTTTTTAATTGTTCCTTTTTTTGTCTCGAACGTATAAGTATCATTTGTCTCGAATGGTTTTCTTGTTTTTACAAGATATATATCGCCACTCTTGGGAAGTTTTTGTACAACAGCATTAGTATCCAAAGAAAATTTTATTTCATAACTCGCTTTATAATTTAATGTCGTTGTGGAACCATCTGCCAGTAAGATTATTCCTTCACCCCAATCCCATTGTTTATT
>JAVHOS010000266.1:0-1885 GCA_036170205.1 Ignavibacteriaceae bacterium
CAGAAAATTTAAATAATTAGTTTCTATTAACCCTGCTCTCATTTTTAGATGAGGGCCTAAATGTCCAAAGGGAGGTGAAACCTTGAGACGAAATAACTACGAAAGTGGTATTATTATTAATGCCACGCTGGACGACACCCAGATTGACGCTATTGTTGCAAAATTCAAAGAATTGATTGCCAGCAACGGTGGAGATTTGAAAAATACCGATCTTTGGGGAAGAAAACGCTTAGCTTATATGATCCAAAAGCAAAAAGTAGGCTACTATGTTTTTTTCCGGTTCGAAGCCCCTTCTGAATTTATTCTAAAGTTAGAAAGAATGTACAAACTCGAAGAAAATATTCTTCGGTTCCTTACTTTAAAATTAGATAAATACGCTCTTGCCGAACTCGAAAAACAATCAGCTAACTTAGCGGCTAAAGCTGAAATCATCCCGGAGGCTCCCGTGATTGCTGAAGTTGAAGTAAAAGCTGATGAGAAATAATTTATTTATGATTAGTCTGGAGGATTTCTATGGCTGACCTAAGGATGCCGGAAATTAATTATGTTACTATCGTAGGAAATTTGACTAAAGACCCTATTTATAGAACTACTACCAACAGCACACCGGTAGTTAATTTTTCTATCGCAACGAACAGAAAATATCGCGACAGTTCAAACTCGTTACAAGAGGACGTCTGTTACATTGGCGTTGTTGCCTGGAATAAATTGGCTGAAAGCTGTAAGAATAAACTTAAAAAAGGTTATGCGGTTTTGGTTGACGGCGAATTGCAAAGCAGAAGCTGGAAAACCGAAGACGGACATAACAGAAGTGTTGTCGAAATTAAAGCCCGAAGAATTCAGTTTTTAAATAAACATGTTAAAGGGAACGGACACGGGAACGGAAACCACGATGAAGCTGAAGTTTTTGTGGATGAAACAATTGACTACACGGAAGATTCTTTCGATAAATTTTTATCGCCGGAAGAATCGGATTTAATTAACAATGATAATAACCGACAAGGTATATAAAATGAGAAATCAAAAAGTTTGCAGATTTACCGAAGCCGGAGTTGTATATATCGACTATAAAGATACCAAGATTTTGCAACGGTTCATTTCCGAGCAGGGAAGAATTATTCCTAAACGGATTACCGGAACAAGCGCTAAGTATCACCGAGAATTAACTCTTGCTATTAAACGTGCGAGACACATGGCGCTGATGCCTTTTGTTTCCGATACAGTTAAGTAATTGATGAGGCTATGAAATGAAAGTTATTTTAAGACAAACGATCGACACATTAGGCCAGATTGGCGAAATTGTTGACGTGAAAGACGGCTACGCTTTGAATTATTTAATCCCAAAGCAATATGCCTACTTAGCTTTAAAAGGAAACTTAAGAGCTATTGAAGAAGAGAAGAAACAACTTCAGAAAAGAAAAGATAAAGAAGTTGACGAAGCGAAAGCTTTGGCGGCTGAATTGGAAAAAGTTTCAATTCAAATTTCTGTTCAAGTTGGCGAAGAAGATAAAATTTTCGGCAGCGTTACTTCTCAGATGATTGCTGATAAGCTGAAAGAAAAAGGCTTTGATATTGAAAAGAGAAAAATTGAGATTGACGAGCAGATAAAATCTTTAGGCATTTATGATGTTAAAGTGAAAGTGCACCAGGCAGTTTCAGCGACTATTAAAGTCTGGGTTGTAAGAGAATAGTACTTTTCACACAGACCTGGATGGCAAAAGGAATAATGAATAACGAACATGGAATGACGAACTTTGAAGGATAAATACTTCATCGTCATTATTCCTGATTCACTATTCGATATTCTAAGCGTGCAAATAAATTCTAAAAAAAAGGCTGTAGCAATAAAAGTTGCTCAGCCTTTTTATTTTAAATGATCGTTGGG
>JAVHOS010000267.1:0-1880 GCA_036170205.1 Ignavibacteriaceae bacterium
GGGCAGGCTTGTTCGTAAATCGTGTCCAAAAAAACAAGAATTTAACTGAGGATACTATTCAACCATGCTAAGAGGATTTAATCCTTCGCTGGATTTCTCCATCAACTTTTTCTTTGTGTAAGCGATCAATCCACCCGCATCAATAATCGCCTGACGCGCTTGAGGCAGCGGTACAATTGCAAATCTCCTGCCAATTGTTTTGTTAATAATTTCTGTTTCGGTTATCTCAAGCTCATCATTTTCATTTGCTTCGATCGTAGGACAAATGATTGTACGTAATCCAAGATTAATCGAATTCTGCAAAAAGATTCTTGCAAAATTTCTTGCTATGATGATCAGTTCCCACCCCTTTAATGTTGATGCCGCTTGCTCACGCGAAGAGCCGCAGCCAAAATTATTATTCGCAACGATTACGCTGTTTGGTGAAATTTGTTTGCTGTTCAACTTTGTGTTAAGTTCTTTCTCATCCATAAAAGCGAATTGCGGAGTTTCAGAGGGAAGAACGGTGGCCATAAATCTGCCGGGATAAATTGTATCGGTAGAAATATCATCTCCAAATTTCATTACTACTTTTGAAGTCATTTTAATTTACTCCTTTCGATGGATCGGTAATAACACCGGTTATCGCGCTTGCGGCTGCTACCGCCGGTGAACAGAGATAAACATCGGCATTTGGATTACCTTGTCTTCCTTTAAAATTTCTATTCGTTGTTGAGAGTGAAATTTCTTTATCACCCAACGCGCCTTGATGAACTCCAAGACAACATCCGCAGCCGGGATTCATCACTACAGCGCCGGCGCTAATAAAATCCATGATATATCCAGCGCTTAACGCCTCTTTATAAATTTTCCATGAAGCCGGAAAGATTAGCATTCTTGTTTCTTGATTTACTTTTTTCCCTCTTAAAATATTTGCGGCAATTTCAAGATCATCCAATCTTCCGTTTGTGCATGAACCAATAACGATCTGATTTATTTTAATTCCTTCAACCGCTTCAATCGGCTTAACATTATCAACCGTATGCGGACACGCGATTTGCGATGTTAGTTTGCTCGCGTCGATCTCTACAATTTGTTCATAAACCGCATCGGCATCGGGCAAAACAAATTCGATTGCATCCTTTACTTTTGCAACTTCGCGCAAATAACGAACGGTCTCTTCATCCGCTGGAACGATGCCTGCGGTCGCGCCGGCTTCAACACTCATGTTGCTAAGTACAAGTCTGCCGGAAGTTGACATGTTTTTAATTGTGTCACCGTGAAATTCAATCACTTTAAAGTTTGCACCTTGCGCAGAAATTTTTCCAATAAGATGAAGAATAATATCTTTCGGCGAAACATATTCCGAAAGTTCACCGTTAATAATAACTTTAATTGTTCCCGGAACTTCAACATTCAACACAGTTCCAAGCGTCCAAACACTTGCCATTTCTGTTGCGCCGATTCCAAATGAAAACGCTCCAAGCGCACCGTGAGTTGTTGTGTGGCTGTCGGTTCCAACTACAACATAACCGGGACGAATGTAACCATTCTCCGGTAAAATTTGATGACAAATGCCTCCTTCATCTCCGCGTATATCGTGAAATTTTGTAATGCCTTGCGCGGAAACAAACTCACGAATTTTTTTATGATTGGAAGCTGTCTTACTGCTTTCAGCCGGTACGCGGTGGTCGAAGATGATAGCAATTTTAGAAGGGTTCCAAACGTTTGGTTCAATTCCGGTTCCTTTGTAAACTTCTAAAAATTGATTAATCACCAACGCTGCATTTTCATGAGACATTGCAACATCAACTTGCGGTTCAACAACATCGCCAACGTTTACTGATGTTTGTCCTGTTGATTTCGCCAAAATTTTTTGAACTATGGTCATTCCCATAAAT
>JAVHOS010000268.1:0-1877 GCA_036170205.1 Ignavibacteriaceae bacterium
CCATCGTGAATAATGAACCGGGGAGCGTTGTAATTTTGGTCAATTGAGTTGAACAAAACCGCAAGATCATAAATGAGTGAACGGACTTTATTCATTCCTTTGCCATGTTTTTTAGGACCTTCAAGGATATTCATTCTCATCCGGGAGACAATCTTTTGATCGGCAAAAAAAGAAAATGTATGAGCTAAAGCAGTATTGTGATAGATGCTGGAATGAATAACTGTGATAAGATTTGCATTATAACGTTCTTCGGGACGGATAGACTCACGGAATTCCGGCACCTTACTTTGTACTAACGATTCCTTTTGTTTGAGTTTAGCAAGCTCAATAGTGTAGAAGCTTGATGAGTTGATTTGTTCTTCAAGTATGTGCGCTTCTTTTAGTTTTGCGTCGTAGAGATTACGAGAGTCGGAATAATTTTTTATTGAGTTGGCGGTAGAAAGGATTTTATAAATCTCCGCGCGCTGCATATCCAAATTTTTTATTTCTTTATGACGTTCTGAAATAGCATTTGTAAGACTTTCAATCTCTTTTGCGACAAAACCTTTTCGAGATTCTTTTAATTGTTTTTTGAATGTAACCGCATCCTCAAGAGATTTTCTAATTTCAGAGCCAAACATTTCTTTTGTTTCGTTATAGAGCTTTTCAATTGATGACAGACTGATTCGTAAAGAGTTTTTGAGGCTATCGTTGTAAGCATCAATCTTTTGTTGGTCAAGATAATTGTTAAGGGTAAGTTCGTTAATTCGTTTGGAGAGTTCATTAGCTTTGTTAGAATTTATTTGTTGGGAGTGTGCCAAATGGAAGGTGACAAGTTTGTCTTTCAACTCGTTAACCTCAGCTACCATCTGACTCATCCTTCCGTCAGCTTGCTCAAATTTCTTTAAACCGTAAATCCGCATAACACGAGTACGAGTTTCTTTTTCGAATGACTCGGTTTTTTTTATTGAAACACCAAGTTGAAAGAGTTCAGCAAACAGAGTATTGTTTATGTTCAATAAAAAGAGATGGAATTGCAATAAAGCGGGAATATTTTTATGGTCGAGAAAGTAGAAGGGATCGGGGTATTCAGCTTTACGGTGCTTTAGTATTTTGATATAAAAAGCAAACAAAGTTCGGAGCCAACCCGCAGAGTAAAAACCGGAATAGTCAGAATGCGAAAAAATGATATCGCATAATAGTTCACGAGCATTTTTTAATTTTTTAATGAGTGGTTTTTTGTGATTGATTACAATGCGAATAATTTTAGGTGTATCAAAAGAACGAGAAACCAGGTATGTATCATCACCAACCCAAAACTCAAGATAAACAGTAACACCGGTTAATAAATTTTCTTCTAATGCATTGAACAACCGTGGAGAATGATTTTCGTCAAAATCAGAGCAACGGCAAAAATCTATCAAATCAAGGAAAGAACTTTTACCAAGATTGTTAATTGTTCCTTCTGCATCTTTTAGAACGGTAGGATCGCGATAAGCATAAACAAAGTTGACACCATACACGAAATCGATAGGTTCGAAAAACTTTGAAGGTTTAGTATAAATTTTCTTCAGGATCATAATTCCCCCTATAAAAAATTTTGTTGTTTGAATAATTAATTACATCCGTAAGCCATAAAAATGTAATGACATCGAGGAAAAGCTCTAAGTCAATATTGAATTGATTTGATAAGAAATGGAATGTCTCCTCGAATGACCTTTCTTTTTTTCTAACAAAACGAATAACGTGCGCGCCAAGAATCATGGGATTATAATTGAGATTATCTAATTTAGTAGGAATAAGCATGTAATTACTCTCCGATTTCCTTATCAAACAGAAGTAGTTGTTGGTCTTTTTTATTTCTGGCACCAAACTCACAGAGTTCAAAAAAATACATA
>JAVHOS010000269.1:0-1875 GCA_036170205.1 Ignavibacteriaceae bacterium
ACTCATCATTCCAGTAAGCAAAGCGTTGTAACTCTAGCCCTTTCACGGCTGTAACAGGGGTTCAAATCCCCTTGGGGTCACTTAAAACATAAACTCTCATTATCTTTTTGATAGCGAGGGTTTTTTATTTTAAACATTAGTGCGACTCCAGGGAAATAAATCATCAAAAAAATTAGTTTGAATTATTGTTGAAATAAATATATTTGAAACTGAGAAATGAAAGTTATCTCAAAATCTTTCTTTTCGAACGTGTTTCTAATTTCAATAAAATAATAAAATTAATAAGGAGTTAAAATGCTGCTACATCAACAATTTGTGCGGATTGCAAAGAAGTATGATAAAAAACTTGCAATCATAGACAAAACGCTAAATCGAAAATTGACGTACAAGAAAGCATTGATCGGAGCTCTTATTCTTGCTAAGAAGTTTGAAAAATATGAGCCCGGTTTTTTAGGCATTATGCTTCCAAACTCGGCTGGGGCAGTTTTATCGATTCTCGGAACATTAATGAGCGGTCGAATTCCCGTGATGGTAAATTATTCAACCGGTGCAGAAATGAACAGCATTTATGCACAAAAAAAATGCGCATTCAAAACGATCATAACTTCAAAAGCGCTTTTAGAAAAAATCAATTGCCCAAAAGTTGAAGGAATGATTTTTCTTGAAGAAGTGATGAAGTCTGTTTCCGTAGTGGATAAAATTAAAGCAGCGCTTAAAGCCAGTCTTCCAACAGAATTACTTTTGCGTAGTATTCATAAAGGGGAGGAGGATGATACATTGCTCGTTCTCTTTACAAGCGGAAGTGAAAAAGATCCAAAAGGCGTTCAACTAACTCACCGGAATATTTCACAGAATTATGAAAGCCTTATTAAAGCTTATTCCTTCACCTCAGAAGACATCTTCCTGGCTAATCTTCCTTACTTCCATGTCTTCGGGCAAACAGCAAATCTCTGGGTACCGATGGCGGTTGGAATGTCAATTGTAACCTACGCAAATCCACTTGATTTTAAAACCATCTGCGATATTGTTCGTGATGAAAAAGTAACTTTGATGGCTGGAACACCAACATTCTTCTGGGGATATTTGCGAAGTTCAAAACCTGGTGATTTTCAATCAACTAGAATTTTACTCTCGGGTGCAGATAAATGCCCGGATGCGCTTCGAAAAGGATTTATGGAAAAACATGGAAAGGTTCTCCTCGAAGCTTACGGCACAACCGAAACAAGTCCGGCAATTACCGTAAATACATTGGAAAACAATCGTCCGGGTAGTGTCGGGCGGCCGATTGATGGTGTGCAAGTTATGGTTGAAAATTATGAAACCGGCGAAACATGTAATATCGGTGAAATTGGTAAAATACTTGTAAAAGGGGATAACGTGATGAAAGGATACTTCGATGACTTTGAACAAACATCGTTGAGCATTCGCCATGGTTGGTACGATACGGGCGACATGGGATACAAAGATGCCGAAGGTTATCTCTGGCACGTTGGAAGGTTGAAAAGATTTCTAAAAATTGGCGGAGAAATGGTCTCATTGATAAAAGTAGAGGATGTGCTTGAAAAATTACTACCACAAGATGCAGAATGTTGTGTTGTTGAGGTTCCGGATGCAATTCGTGGAGCGAGAATTGTTGCTGCTATAACTCAACCAATAGATGAAAAAGCGACCTTAAATAAAATGGCAGAACAGTTACCAAATATTGCAATTCCGCATAAGTTTGTAGTAATGCCCGAGATGCCAAAGTTGGGCAGCGGAAAGATTGATTTTAAAACAATAACTGAAAAAGTGAGAGATATAATTCAATCACGTTAACATGATTCAATCAAATGCCATTCCCGGCAGTTTGGCATTCTTTTTAAAAAGAAAAAACTC
>JAVHOS010000270.1:0-1866 GCA_036170205.1 Ignavibacteriaceae bacterium
AAACGTTTTTAATTCTAATGAGTTTTACAAAGACCTTGAAGTTTTAGAAGAGCTTAGAACACAAGTGAGACTCACCTCAATTTTTTTACCGAAAGTTGAAAGCGGAAATGAAATCTTACGTTGCTTTAATCTTTTGAAAAAAAGAGAAGTTGACTTCGAAGATATTATTCCGATAATCGAAAGTGAAAATGCCTACATAAATCTCAACGAGATCGTAACCGTAGCAAAAGATTTTTCAAATAAATTGGCGTTTGGTCATTGTGATTTTAATTATGCGCATCACCACTTCCCTTTCTTCCACCAACGTTCAGAAAAGTATTGGGAATGGATCGCCGCTATCAGCAAAGTTACGGAAGCCAATAATATATTCTTTATAAACTCACCGTATCTATTTCTGGATGATGATGAGGGCTTTGTATGGAATCTAAAACAATTGAACAAAATTGTTAAGGGCAGCGTTGGACAAATTACTTTAACTTTACGACAGACGATGCTGTGTTCACTCGGCGGGAATAATTCAATCCCGCTCAAACCCAATGAAAAAAATTTTATTGGGAATGAACAAATAGAAACTTTCGCAAATACTTTAATTTCTGATTTTGAAGAGAATAGAATGGGGACTCTTAGTTTTTCACTTAACAGCAAAAAGAGGATACTTATTTCTCCTCAAGAGTATTTAGCTGCAAAAGAATATTTAAGAAAATTGGACAATCCTCATGGAGACTAAAATTAAAATTTTAATTGTGGGCGGTTGTTTCCCCGTTCAGGAGAATATTCCCTCAAAAGACCTTTATCACCAGATATTAAAAAAGAAACTTGGCAAATATGATGAGATAAATCTGGAAATTAAAATAATCCGTTACGATCTTATTCCTCAATGCTATACAGCTATAGTTGAAGCAATTAATATAGACAAACCTGATTGGATATTATTCCACTTGAGGGCTGAACCAATTTTGGGTTTGTCTAAACTCTATTATGAATATCATGACAAAAATAAGATGAGAACATTGTCTATCACCGCCTCTTCTATAAACTTTAAATACAGAAAGAAATATCCTGCCGGAGATGAAACAAAGAATAAGAAGAGTAGCGGAAGATTATTGAATTCACAAAGTTCACTGCGTTACATTTTAAGAGAAATCAATTACTTTTGTGGAAAAATTGTTGGAAATATGACGTCAGCATTTGCTCTTTATTTAGATTTATTAAAACAAATCATTACGTTATGCAAGAATAACAATATAGAACTCATAATTACAGGTCCGGTTTCAAGACCACATACTTTTTTTGAAGATTATCTTTCGCGGAAATTGCATTTCTTTATAAATTCATCTTTAGGCAATAATGGAATGATCTATCTAAATTGCCTTGGGAGAAGCAGTCAAAATGGTGAATCGCTTTTCTTTGATGATCATATTATGGTTAATGAAAACGGTCATAGAAGAATTGCAGAATTAATTTATACTGCTCTCCACGAACGTAAGCTTTAGAGACTTGCCATGGCAAGTCTCTACTACTTGAATCATTTTTATGATTCAACTACTTGCCATTTACACAAAGCATTTTACGAACTCCTTCGATATTCTAAATTCACCATGAAAGTCGGGCATGTTTGTTCATTATTCATTATTTCTTTTGTTCCGTTCTGCAAAACTATCAATTGCTGTGATTCGATACTTGTAATTTCAGTCCAATTCTTGTCGAATTTAGCTCCAGCACACGAATTTCGATCAAAATCAAACAATATCTTGCTGAGACTCTCCAAAAACCTATTGTTAGGTGATTTTTCTCACGTGCAAGCATTCATTTCTTCAATGCAAGCATTCATTTCTTCAGTGCGAGCTGACATTTCTTCAGTGCGAG
>JAVHOS010000271.1:0-1864 GCA_036170205.1 Ignavibacteriaceae bacterium
TACTTCGGAGTACTTCTTTTCGTACGGAAAGTCCTTTGTTTTGCCTGAGGAATACTTTTCTTCTTACGGAAAATCCTTTGCTTAATCTATGGAGTACTTTCATTTGCACAGAAAGTCCTTCGGCAATAACGAGGAATCCATCTGCCTAACTTACCTTACAAAAACCGCCGGTGATCTATAATGACCATTGGCATCGGACTAATGACAAACGACCAACTTATCAGCAAATAATAACGGGAATATTTTTATAGAAATGAAAATGAAATGTGAGTTCCAGGAGTGAAAAAGATTGAAGCATTTGATTATCCAATCGGTCAATCAAACACCCAACTAAACCGGTAAATGTATTTTGTATCCTGCACGAATAATAGTTATACCTCAAACATCAACCATTATCCATCAACCATACTACATTAACCATCATAGAAGAAATCTTCCCTTTAAGCAAAACGATATAACAAAAGATAAGCTTAGCGCCTCCAATGTTGTAAGAGAATGGAATGCCCCAATCAGGCTTTTTCCACACCTCTGGATTCTGCCAAAAGGTAAATAAGAAAAAACACCACAAATTCAATTATCTAAATAAAAACAACCGGGAAAGATTCAACTATTCAAAGAACGATTTGTACCAGCAATTTAATTCAGCCTTTACTGTTGTAAAATTAAACATGAAATGTACATTACGCAAGAACTATTTACCGCTAACAACAAATTTTTATTAGGTTATCTCAGTAGTTCGAAATTCCATTTCGCCCGATGAACGAAAAACATTCATCCATTCATCTTCATGCAGCCGATCGTTTATCTTTTATTTAATCTTATCCAAAACCATTTTTACTCTTTCGGGATCGATTGGGTTAAACCACTTTCCTTTCTGCTTAAAGTAGGAACCTATTATCAACGCATCACAATAGTCATAATAAGCCCTAATGTTATCGGCAGTTATTCCCGAACCTGCAAGAACAGGAATTCCAACTTTCTCTTTAACCGATTTAATTTCTTCCAACGAAGGTTCGCTTCCCGTGCTACTGCCGGTAATAATAACGCCATCACTTAAAAAGAATTCTGCGGCTTTGGCAGTCTCAACAATATCTGTATCGGCAGTTATGCTGTGCGAACTATGCTTTTTCTTTATGTCGGTAAAGATTAAAATATTTTCCGCACCAATTTGTTTACGATAACGCAGCAATTCTCCTGCATCGGAGTTAAACGTTCCTTCATCCGCAACATGCGCAAATACAAATCCTTCCGCACGGATAAAATCCGCATCCGCAGAATGAGCAGCTGCTACAGCTTCTTTGTTTGCCCCCGCTAATATTTGGATACCGAGCGGTATGTCAATATTCTTTTTAATTTCATAAAGAATGATGCTCATCAATGCAGTTACTTCGGGACCAACATTTCTTCTCAGATACGGGACGTCATGCATATTCTCTATCATTAATGCCGATATTCCCAATGATTGATAAAACATCGCTTCTTCAACTCCTTTTTCAATAATTGCTTTTACACTTCCTTTATATTTTGGAGTTCCGGGTAATGCGTCAACATGTATCATCCCGATGATTGCTTTGTTAATATTAAAAAGATTCATACTTATTCTTAAAAAATGTTAAAAGATGATGAACAATTTAAAACTAAAAATCCTTTAAACAATTAAGTCTAAAGGATTTTGATGCGGAGAGAGAGAGATTCGAACTCTCGATACCGGTTACCCAGTATAACAGTTTTCGAGACTGCCGCATTCAACCGCTCTGCCATCTCTCCAATATAAATTATTTAAATATAATTCCGATATTAAATTTCCTAATTCCTAATTCCACATTCCTAATTAAATTAAGCTTACGCCAAAGATAATCAATAG
>JAVHOS010000272.1:0-1857 GCA_036170205.1 Ignavibacteriaceae bacterium
ACTACTTTTCACTGAATACTGAATACTTGTCGTCGGATTGAACGGATTCGGATAGTTCTGATCAAGCGCAAAACTGTAAACCATTTGATCTTGAAATTCTTCAACATCGGTTGTTATTCCCTTTTCCTGGTTGGGAAGTTTTACGGTTGTGTAAATAAAAAATTCTCCGGGAGCCAGCGCAACATTTTGATTTACATCTGATACTTCAATACTATCATTTTCAAAATAGCGGTACCATCTTCCGGTCCTGGTGAAATTCATCGGTACAGATTGATAAGAAACATCAAAATTGCCTACGATGGCAACATCCATTGATGGATCGGAAATAGAAATTTTCTTCACAGCGCCTGCCACATCCATTGTGTAATTACTACTTTCGAAAGCCGGATAATTTTCTTTTAACTCAATTAGCGATGAAAATACTTTGTATAGGTTTAGTCTTCGTACATCAGACATATATTCCCAGTGCGGAGGTTTGTTCCCTAATCGGCTTGGATTATCGATTGAAATATCAAATCCCCGCTCACCAAACTGCCAAACCATTTTGGGCCCTGGAACGGTAAAGAAGAATGCGGCGGCAAGTTTCATTCTATTTAAGCCGGTTGCCAAATCTTTAATACTATAAGCGCCGCTTGCATTTCCGTACATAATGTTTTTAAACATCAACCGTTCTTCATCATGACTTTCCATGTAACCGACAAGATTCGGCGCATTCCAACCTCTTTGTTTGTAAGAAACTCCGTTAAAGTTTGATGTACTGACCCAGCCCATCGTAGCTTCGTTGTAAGCATAATTCATATTTCCCCAAAGCATAAATCCGTTTGCCGAAAGAACTTTTTCTTCACTGTTATCGGCAAAATGTTCTAAAATTAAAAATGATGTTGAGTCTGTTTTGCGGGCTTCTACTGCCATGCGGTTTAAAATATTTACTCTTGATTGATCATACGAACCCCAAGCGCCAACATTACAGTTTCCACCGTTATTGTCGCAAGTTTGTGTTTGGGTAAATCCTTTACTCAAGTCGAAACGGAAGCCATCAACTTTGTATTCTGTCTGCCAATATTTTAAAACTCTATCAACTAAATCTTTTGTCGCCGGGCTTTCGTGGTTAAAATCGAGTCCAACATTATATGCATGTTTTGCAACCGGATTAAACCAAGGATTATTTGTTGCCGGACGGTTTAGCGATACATCCCAATAAAGCCGAACGAGCGGCGATTGTCCGAAGTTATGGTTCAACGCAATGTCAAGGATTATAGCTATTCCGTTTTCATGGGCTTTATCGACTAATTTTTTCAGATCATTTTTTGTTCCGTAATATTTATCCGGCGCAAAGTAGAAAACCGTGTTGTATCCCCAACTTTCATTCCCTTCAAATTCCATTATCGGCATTAACTGAATTGCATTTATTCCCAATCGCTTTAAATAGGGGAGTGAATCAGTTAACGTTTTATAGTCGTGTTGTGCAACAAAATCGCGAAGCAGTAATTCGTAAACAACTAAATCTGTGCTTTTCGGTCGTTGATAATTTGTTGTCTGCCATTGATATTGCGCTTGCGCAGTTTGAAAAACCGAAACATATTCGGATGTTTTGCCGGATGGATAAGTTTTTAAATTTGGATAAGTAATTGCCGGAATGTAACTGTCGTCCGGGTGAAGAACTTTGTCCGCAAATGGATCGGCAATTACCAAATCATCATCAATCAAGTATTGGAAGGCATATTCTTTTGCAACCTGCAATCCATCCAACGTTATCCACCAGCGGACGTTATTCGCATCAATGGAATCGCGTTTCATAAAATAATTTCCTTGAACTGTCCAATCGTTAAAATCTCCAATGACGTAAACGAATTTTTT
>JAVHOS010000273.1:0-1855 GCA_036170205.1 Ignavibacteriaceae bacterium
GGAGTTTATTTCTACACGATTCAAGCAAACGCATTGGATGGAAGTAAAAATTTCCGTGAGGTGAAGAAGATGATGCTTATAAAATAATTAGATAATAACTCACTTTACGCATAACTTGTAATTGAATTGCCCCGACATTTACGCTTGCCTGCAGCAGGCAGGTCGGGGACTAAATTAACAAGAAATAGGTAGTGTAAAAAGGATTGTGTAAATGGAAATTCCCGCGTGTATCGCTGAACGGATCAAAGCCTGAGCATAGCGAAGGCGAGTGAAGTAATGCGGAATACGCGGACGCAAAAAAAATCGCCCATGGAAGAGGGCAAGAAATAATTCATTTTACCATTTACACAAAGTATTTTACACTACCTAAAAAACCTCAAAACCCCTTTCGCAAAATGCAAATCTCCTTCTTCAAAATGCAACACTCCTTCTTCAAAACGCAAATCCCCTTCTTCAAATCGCAAAACTCCTTCTTTAAATCGCAAATCTCCTTCTTGAAATCAGCAAAACTTTTTTTTAATTCGCAAAGCGCCGGGTAAAAGTGTCAAACTTTTTTATCAGATGGCAAATCTCCGGTTTAAATCGTTAAAACTTTTTCCCATTTTGCAAATCCTCAGGTAAATTCGGCAAAATTTATCTCAGCAGGTTATTCATATATCACAGAATAATATTCTGTGATAAGAAATGGATAAAAAAAATCCCTTTGGAGATGTTCCAAAGGGAAACTTTTGAATAACCGGAATGGTAAAAACTTCCCGGTTTTTATTCGTTGTTTTCGCCAAACTCAGCCGAAACAAGAATTCTTCCGCAATATTCGCAGTAATAAATTTTATCTTTCTTTCTGATCTCAATCTGCTTTTGCGAAGGAATAATTTTATGGCAGCCGGAACAAGCCGAGCGAACAACGGTTGCAACCGCCAAACCTCTTTTAGCTTTGCGGATGCGCAGATAAGCAGAGTAATCGCCTTTTTTTATCTGCGGTTCAATTTTGGAACGTTCTGCCAAAAATTTCGCTTCTTCTTTTTCGTTTGATTTGATGATTTGCTCGAGGTCTTCTTCTTTTTCTTTTAATTCTTTTTTCAACTCATCTAATTGCGGAGTGATCTCATCAATTTCAAAACTGAGTTTCTTGCTCAAATCCGCCAGTGAATCATTTTCCGCGTGATGCTTTTTGATAATGTCGTCCGAGTGATCGATCTCTTTTGTAAGGGCATCGTACTCCTTGTTGTTGCGAACGGAATAAAGCTGGGCTTTAAATTTTTTCTGATTATCGATCAGTCTATCAATTTCTTCTTCGTTCTTTCCTCTTTTAGTAATTGAAGTTTCCTGTTCATCTTCTTTTTCTTTTATCGTTCGCTCTAAATTATTTATTTGCGAAACGAGCGCTTGTACAGTCAACGGCAGGTCTCCGCGTAATTCTTCCAGACGATCAAGTTGATTATCAATCTCCTGGAGCTGGTAAAGTAGTTTTAGTTTATTTTGCAACGTAGTATCTCCTTTAATTAATAAAAAATTTTATTGGATTCGTAGTTTTTCCAAATAAAAAAACTTTTGTTATTTCTTTATTGAGACTTAAAAACCGTTCCAATCGTGATTTAATTTCTGGCAGAATATGAATTTCAGTTTCATAATGCCCGGCGTCTATTAGTAACATTTTTTTATTCGCATCGTGAAAAGCATGATATTTAATATCGGCGGTAACAAAAGCATCGGCTTGTTTTGCAACGGCTTCTTTAAGCAGATCGCTTCCCGAACCTCCGCAGACTGCAACGTTTAGGATCTTTTTCCCTTTTCCGATGGAAAATCTTACAGCGGTGTTTAATTTTTTTGAAACATGCGCGAGAAATTCCTTTTC
>JAVHOS010000274.1:0-1854 GCA_036170205.1 Ignavibacteriaceae bacterium
TATAATAAGGTTCGTCAATGGACATTCAAAACAAAAAAGTTTTAGTTCTCGGCGGCTGGGGTTTGGTCGGAAATGCAGTTACAAAAAAACTGATCTCCGAAAAGCCCAAACAGATTATCGTCACTTCTCTCCGTAAAGAGGAAGCCTTCGAGGAAGTTAACAAGCTCAAAAAAGAATACCCGCATCTGCCCAAAAATTATTTTGTGCCCTGGTGGGGAAATATTTTGGTTCGGGAAGAATTTAAGGATAAAGACAGAAATGAACTTCTTGCCGATCCGGTTAAAAGAAAAATTCTGATGCAGGATACGCTTGAAGAACTTGGCAGTGAAATTCTAAAAAGCGCATCGCTCTACAAACTTATCAACAAACACAAACCGGAAATTATTGTTGATTGCATTAACACCGCCACGGGTATTGCTTACCAGGATATTTACACAACGTACAAACGGGTTAAACATAAGTTAAGCAACAAACCAAAGTTGGAAGAAGTTATTGAAGAGACGGAAAAAATTCTTTGCACGATGTACATTCCGCAGTTAATACGGCACATTCAAATTCTTTACAATGCAATGCATGATGCAAAGACGGAAATCTATTTCAAAATTGGAACGAGCGGAACCGGCGGAATGGGATTGAATATTCCTTACACCCACAGCGAAGAAAAACCTTCGCGCGTTCTACTTAGTAAATCCGCTATTGCAGGCGCGCACACACTTTTGCTTTGGCTGATGGGAAGAACTCCCGATTCAGCAATTGCAAAGGAAATAAAACCTACAGCGGCAATCGCATGGAAGAAAATCGAATTCAACACGGTAAAGAAAAAAGGAAAACCGATTGAGCTGTATGATATTCCTTTTGAAGATCAGATTCCATTGAACAATAAATTAAGTTTTCAATTAGATAAACCATATTCGCCAAGCGGCAAAGTTTTGAAATCAGTTTTTATTGATACCGGCGAGAATGGAATTTTTTCACGCGGTGAGTTTGAAGTAATAACGGCGCAAAAACAAATGGAATTTGTTACTCCCGAAGAAATTGCCGAAAACATTATTTACGAAATCAAAGGACGAAATACCGGCAGCGATATTATTAACGCGCTTGATAATGCAACGTTGAATCCAAGTTACCGCGCCGGATACCTTCAACACTTTGCGGTTGATATTCTTTCGGAACTTGAAAAGAAACACGACATACACAGCGTTGCGTTTGAGATGCTCGGTCCGCCGCGTCTTTCCAAGCTGTTGTTTGAAATTCAGTTAATAAAAACAATTGCCGGTACAATGAAAAACATTGCATCATTTTCGGCGAAAAAACTTTCGCAGCTCTCAACTGAACTAATAAAGAATAATCATGATTTGCGAAATGAAATTCTCTCTATCGGAATACCGATCTTAATGCCGGACGGAAAAACATTTTTGCGTGGAGCTGAAATGAAAATTCCCGTCTTCACCGGCGATAACGAAATTTCTCTTGACACAGCAAAGATCAACCGGTTTGCTTATGAGTGCTGGCTCGATCTTCGTCCATCAAATATGAACGCATGGTTGAAACGGATAAAATCAATTATGGATGAAGCGACAGCGATCAGTGAAAAAGATACAAGTTCGCTGCACGTGCGTACAAAACAGTATTGGAATTATTTTGAAGAAATCAGTATTGGCAGAGTGGTAAGCTGGATTTTCATCCACGAAGAAAAAGGGACGAGGATGAAAGATTAGAAAAAGTGGAAAGTTACAAGTAGGAAGTAAAAAGCGCCTTTTATCTTGATTCGCCGCAGTATGAAAATTAATGATGGTAATGTTGCGGCGAATTCTTTTTTTACTCATCGCTATCTGCTGCCGGCATTACAACCCA
>JAVHOS010000275.1:0-1852 GCA_036170205.1 Ignavibacteriaceae bacterium
TTAATAATCCCAATAAGAAAAAGTGAAAGAGAAAAAATAGAAAAAGTTCTTCTACTTTCCGACTTTTAAAATTAACAAATTATATGTCCAAAGGTTTTTGTAAAAGGCTATGAGCTGAGCAATTCCGGTCTTATAATGGTTACGCGAAAAATATCCTGTTTTTTTTACAAAAATATTATAAAAGAAACTGACATACATTCCGAAGTAAGCTGCAATAAATAATCTTCTTACCGAAGGAGCAACCTGCTTAGTAACATCCTTGTTTTGCACCAGTAAAAATTTTTCCATTTCTGCTTTTGTCGAAAATTCATTTACACTTAGCACATCTGAAATTGCCCAATAATTGTTCATCATCCGCATTGATTTTTTTTCATTAAATGAGTAATCATAAGACTTAAACCAGTCAGCGATTACGACTCTCCCGCCAGGTTTTAGAATTCGTTTTACTTCATGAAAGAAATCTAATTTATCAACGGCTGTTTGCATACTTTCAACAGCCCATACAACGTCAAAAGTATTGTCAGGGAAAGAGGTTTTTGTATAATCCATCGCGTGGAAAGAAACGAGATGACCAACACCATGCTGCTCCGCAAACTTTGTCGCTGTTTGGACTTGTTTCTCGCTCAAGGTAATACCGGTAACTTTGCACCCAAGATTCTTTGCTAAAAAAATGGAAGATCCACCTACTCCGCACCCTGCATCGAGAACCACATCACTCTCTTTTATCTCACCCATTTTCAGAAGGATTGCGTTTGTGTTAAGAATTGCATCCGAGAAACTTTTTATTCCCTTCTCCCAAATACCATAATGTAATCCCATACTTGTATTCATTTTCCACCAAATCCGGAAATGGCTTTCAGTTTCATCGTAGTAGTTGCATACATCTTGAGGCGTAAAAATTTTCATCTCTTCCAATTGTTTATTAATTGCTGCCGTTTCTTGAACACATAAAATTAATTAATAATTATCTTAACTAAAAATGAATGGAAAAGAAGTTGAAAATTTTTATCTTTGTTATAAATAATTAAGAAAAATCGATTTGAAAAACAGATATGATGTTATAGTGGTTGGTGCCGGTCCGGCAGGATCAATTGCTGCTCGAACCGCCGCAGAGAAAGGTATTTCCGTACTCTTGCTTGAAAAAGATAGGGATGTCGGATACCCGGTTCGCTGCGGTGAGGCTGTTGCAAAGACTGGAGTAGAAGAATTTATAGCCTCAGATGACAAATGGATCGCCGCGAAGATTTCCAAGTTTTCGTTCATCGCACCAAATGAATCTGAAGTTACATTGCAGTTTAACGACTCCGTTTTTGTTTTGGAACGTAGACTATTTGATTATGAGCTTGCTCGTACTGCTGCAGATGCCGGTGCCGAAATTATAACTCGTTCGTATGTTAACGGTTTGTTACTTGAAAATGATACAGTGTGCGGTGTTAAATACGAATATCAGGGCGAACAAAAAGAAGTTCGTTCGAAATTGGTTATTGCTGCCGATGGAGTGGAATCTCGTGTGGGGCGATGGGCGGGGATTCCCACGCACGTTGATTTTCGTGAAATGGAAAGTGCAGTACAAGTTACTGCGGCAAACATCCCCGTTAATCAAGATACATTATATTTTTATTTCGGGATTGATGTTTCTCCCTCCGGGTATCTTTGGATTTTTCCAAAAGGAAATAACAAAGCAAACATTGGGCTTGGTGTAAGCGGATTGATCGGAAAGAAAAAATCGGCACTATCTTATCTCGATGATTTCATGTTGAAGCATTATCCTAATGCTCCGATTTTGACAAAAATTTCCGGCGGAGTTCCGTGTGGAATAACGTTGGATAAAATTTCTGCTCCGGGAATTATG
>JAVHOS010000276.1:0-9223 GCA_036170205.1 Ignavibacteriaceae bacterium
AATTAGAAGGATATTTTTTTTCATAGAATAGTTCTTTCGAGGATGAAGGAGGAGAGAGGAAATGAGTTTATTATTGCTATCAAGCCCATGAATAATGGGGGATATAACTTACGGGACAAAGAATCGGAATTCTTCTTTAGGTTTCCGTAAAATAAAAGAGGACGAACAGAAAAAGGACTTCGAACAATATTACAAAGAGATTTCAATGATAACCTCGTAGGTTATTACTGTAAAAAATTAATTAAGGAACGCCCGGTTACAGAGTAAACTGTAACACTTAACACAAGATCACAATAAAACTAACATAAATGAATTTATTTTCACTAACATAATCAAAAAAAAAACGATTTATCTAAACGATTTCTCAAAATAATTTTATTTTTTTTTAGTGTTGCTAAGCTTCGATAGAGAACGGCGTAAAGTTTGTATCGCGGTCGTAGTAATCTTCGTTCTCTTTTCGTTTTAGGTAATTTACAACTTTGTAGGTCATCGGGGTTGCAATTACTTCCCACAAGACTTTTAGCACATAGTTGGTTACCATCACTTTTAGGAGAAGATCGTTGGGCCAGAAGCCGTAAAATGCAATGGGATAAAAGATGAGAGAATCAACCGCTTCACCGGCAACAGTAGAGCCGATGGTTCTTGTCCAAAGATATTTTCCGTTAGTCGAGAGTTTCATTTTTGCAAGAACAAAAGAGTTGACAAATTCCCCGCTAAAAAAAGCTGTAAGCGAAGCTAACACAATTCGTGTAGTTTGTCCAAAGACAACAACATACGCATCTTGATGAATCCATCCCGGAGCTGCCGGCAGACCGACAACCACAGCCGACATGATAGATGCAAAACCTAAAGCCGCAAATCCAGCCCAGACAACTTTACGCGATCTGGCGTAACCATAAACTTCCGTTAAGATATCGTTAAAGAAATAGCTGATGGGAAAGAAAAGAATTCCCGCGCCGAACGTAAATCCAAACAACGAAACAACTTTCTCCGCACCGATAATATTTGAGCAAAGAAGGATGGTTACAAATGCCGCCATGATAAAATCGTAAAATTTATATTTTTTTACCGGTGCAGAAATTGTATGTTCGTTATCTTTTTGCATGACTTCTCTTACAATATTTGTTTACTTGTAAAATGATTTTTTTAAGAGATTAGTTCCGATACTAGCAAATTATTCAATTGCATTGCTACGACTTTTAAGTCGTGGGTATAATTTAAGAACCGCGCTCAGGGCTTTAGCCAAAATTGAATTAAGAATTGCGGCTAAAGCCAATATTTAAATTGTTTCATAATCCACGAGCTGAAGCTCGTGGCAATTCAAATTATTGTCACTCATTCTACTTCTTCAAATGGAATATTGAGAAGTTCAAAATTTTTCCAACCTGAGAAATCGTAATGCCACCATTCGGAATCGAGAATTTCAAAACCGTATTTTGTCATTATTGTTTTTAGCAATTCGCGATTCTTCAACACAGTTTCAGATAAATCATTATAATCGTGGTGGGCTTTTTCCGTAAAATCATCATACGGAGTTGGCATTTCCAATTCTGTTTTCGTTTTCGGATCGACCAAGGTAACATCAACGGCACAGGCGCGGTTATGGCGTGAGCCGGTTTTGGGATCAGCGGCATATCTGGCATCATGGACAAACTCCCACATTTTTTCAGTTACGGAATATGGACGGTAAGCGTCAAATATTTTTAGAGAAATATTTTGCCGCACTAATTCTTGTTGAATTTTTTTCAGTGCAACTGCGGCGGGCAAGCGTAAAAATATTTTTGAGCTTTCATAAAACTTCGTCTTCGCAAAATTATTTTCTGTCGCGTAACGAGCATCGATTATAATTCCTGGAATATATTTTTCAAGATCAATAAGTTCTTTTGAGCTGTCCAACTTTATAAATTGATAATAAAGAGCGGGATCGCTTAAAACGGAAAGTCCATGGCTATTCTTCGGAATTTCCTGCGCATAACTTGCTGCAAGAAAAAGGGAAATGAAAAGAAGGGAAGTTCGTACGCATCTCATATTTCTCTCGCTATTGTACAGTTACAAGAATGTTCACTTAATGACCACTGACAAATGACCAATGACCGATCTGCAACGGTAATTTTTTAATTTCAAATAAATCGCTTGATGGAAATTTACAAACTTTGTTTGGATAACAAAAAAAATTCCTTTCTAACGATTAACATATTTCTTAAGTTTCAGTACAACATTAAGAAAGCGAGACGATTTGTTCACAGTACTCGATAAAAGCAACTATTTAAAAGGTCTCCTCATAGTTGCAAAAATGAATAACAAAATTGATGATGGCGAAAAAGACATTATCACTAACGCTTCAAGCAGATTCGGCTTTAGTCAAGACTTTACAAACGAAACGATGCAAAACATTCTCGCCAATGATTTCGTTTCGGCGGCGCCAATACAATTCTCCAAGCCTGCCGTTGCGCAGGAATTTATTGGTGAATGCTTGCGATTAGTAATTTCAAAAGATGATCCTGCACCGCGCGAAATTCTTTGGCTGAACGAAGTAGCAAAGATCAATCAGTTAGACGATGATTGGTTTTTAAAAGAAAAAAGATCAGTACAACAGAAAAAAAAGTAACGCTGCTTTATCAAAATATATTGCCGCTCTTCATTAAATTCTTTCGATTGCAAACATGAACCGCTAAGTTTTATCAAAACTTCTATCCAATAATTACAAAGGTTACGCATGAAACGGTTACCGTTATTATTCGCACTACTACTTTTGACCACACAACTTTTTCCGCAGCAAGAAACAAGACTTCTCCGCTTTCCAACTATTCACGGCAGCCAACTTGTTTTTACCTATGCCGGTAATTTATATACCGTTGATGCAAGCGGCGGAACAGCACGCAAATTAACAAACGATGTCGGCTTTGAAATGTTCGCAAAATTTTCTCCAGACGGAAAACAATTGGCTTTCTCCGGACAATATGACGGCAACACGGAAGTATATTTGATGCCTTCGGAAGGCGGCGTTCCGAAACGAATTACTTACACCGCAACCTTAAACCGCGATGACGTTTCGGATAGAATGGGTCCGAATAATATTGTGATGACCTGGAAAAATAATAATGAGCTTGTCTTCCGTTCAAGAATGATTGAGTTTAACGATTTTAAAGGAGAGCTTTTTTTAGTTGATACTAAAGGGAATTTGCCAGCGCAATTACCTTTGCCCCGCGGCGGTTTTTGTTCTTATTCCCCCGACGAAACCAAATTGGCATACAACAGAGTTTTCCGCGAGTTTAGAACCTGGAAACGCTATCGCGGCGGACAAGCAGATGATGTTTGGATTTACGACTTCAAAACAAAAAAAACCGAAAACATAACGAACAATCCCGCGCAGGATATTTTTCCGATGTGGAGCGGAAACAAAATTTATTTTATTTCCGATAGAACAAAAACACTCAATCTTTTTTCCTATTCACTTGATACAAAAGAAACAAAACAGTTAACTTCTTTCACCGAGTTCGATGTAAAATTCCCATCGATGGGAGATAAATCAATTGTGTTTGAAAACGGCGGATACATTTACAAATTCGATTTGCAATCCGAAAAACTTGATAAAGTTCCAGTCTATTTAAATGAAGACTTCAGCCTTGGCAGAGGCGGGTTGATCGATGTTTCAAAATCAATAACCAATTTTGAAATTTCTCCCGACGGTAAGCGCGCATTGTTTGGTTCGCGCGGCGAGCTCTTCACAGTTCCGCAAAAAAACGGACCGACACGAAATCTTACAAACACATCCGGAGTGCATGAAAGAAGCTCCAAATGGTCGCCCAACGGAAAATGGATCGCTTATATTTCCGACGCTTCCGGTGAAGATGAAATTTATATTATGCCGCAAGACGGAATCGGAGCATCGGTTCAATTAACAAAAGGCGCGGACACATACAAGTTCGGCATTGAGTGGTCACCGGACAGCAAAAAGATTTTGTGGAATGATAAAAAACTTCGATTGCAATTTGTTGATGTTGATTCCAAAGCCATTACACAAGTTGAACAAGCAACCGCATGGGAAATAACGGATTTCGCCTGGGCGCCCGATTCAAAGTGGCTCGCTTTTGCGAAACCGGAAGAGATCGGAATGGGAAAGATTTATCTCTATTCACTTGAAAACAAAAAATCATTTGCGGTAACAGATGGTTGGTACGATTCGGGAAGCCCTTCATTCAGTGAAGACGGAAAATATTTGTATTTCATTTCCGACAGAAATTTTTCTCCGGTTTACAGCAACACAGAATGGAATCACGCGTATGTTGATATGTCCAAACTGTACTTGATCACGTTGGCAACAGATACAAAATCACCTTTTGCCCCGACGAGCGATGAAGTTGAAATAAAAGATGAGAAAAAAACAGATCAAAAAGAATCAACTGAAAAATCTGAAAAGAAAGAAAGCAAAACCGAAGTATCCGTTAAAGTTGATGCGGAGGGTATTACGACACGTATTGTAGAAATTCCAACTGCTGCAGGAAATTACCGAAATTTAGCTTCCGCCGGTTCGAGCCTTTATTATCAACGGAATAGCAGCGGTGAAAGAAGACCCAAACTTTATTCGTTTGATTTCAAAAAACAAAAAGAAACAGAGTTGGGTGAAATAAACGGATATGAAATTTCAGCCGATAAAAAGAAAATGATAGTTGGTGCAGAAAACGCATACGCAATTATTGATCTTCCATCCGCAAAAATCGAGATGAAAGAAAAACTAAATCTTTCGGACTTGAAAATGAATCTTGACCGGACAGCAGAATGGGAACAAATCTTTAATGAATCATGGCGGCAGATGCGCGACTTCTTTTTCGATCCGAATATGCACGGAAATAATTGGGAGAAAGTCCGCAAAACCTACGAACCGCTTGTTAAATATGTCAATCACCGTGCTGATCTAACTTACATCATCGGAGAGATGATAAGTGAATTGAGTGTTGGACATTCCTACGTTGGCGGCGGCGATTACCCGAAAGCGGAAAGAATTAAACTTGGACTTCTCGGCGCAAAGTTGGAAAAAGAAAAATCGGGTTTCTATAAAATTACAAAAATTCTTAAAGGACAAAATTGGGATAAAGCCACGCGCTCGCCTTTATCCGAAATTGGTGTTGAAGTTAAAGAAGGAGAATTCATTACCGCAATCGACGGCAAACCGGTAACCGATGTGAATAATATTTACGAACTGCTTGAAAATAAAGCCGACAAGCAAGTAACGTTAAAAATTAATTCATCTCCCAAGCTGGAAGGAAGCCGTGAAATGGTTGTTATTCCAACCGATGATGAACAGCCTTTATATTATTATAATTGGGTGCAAGAGAATATTGAAAAAGTTGATAAAGCTACGAACGGAAAAGTCGGCTACATACACATTCCGGATATGGGTGTGAACGGCTTAAATCAATTTTCAAAATTATATTATCCGCAATTACGCAAAGAAGCGTTGATAATTGATGACCGCGGAAATGGCGGCGGAAATGTTTCCCCGATGATAATTGAACGATTAAGAAGAGAATGGACAATGGTTGGCATTGCGAGAAACGCTGCGCCTACATACGATCCGGGTGGAATGCACGTTGGACCAAAAGTTGGTTTGATCGACGAGTTCTCTGCATCCGACGGCGATATTTTTGGATACCGTTTTAAAGCTGCAAAACTTGGAAAACTTATCGGTAAACGTTCATGGGGCGGAGTTGTCGGTATTCGCGGAACGCTTCCTTTTGTTGACGGCGGATTCTTGAATCGTCCTGAATTTTCACGATATGATAACGAAGGAAAATCATGGATCATGGAAGGCTACGGCGTTGATCCTGATATTGTTGTTGATAACGATCCGGCGCTTGAATATGAAGGCGTTGACCAACAGTTGGATAAAGCAATTCAAACTGCGCTTGATGAATTAAAGACTGCGAAAAATAAGATTCCGAAAGCCCCGGTTTACCCGAATAAAAGTAAATAGAAAAAAATTGTATGAGCGCAGAAGTTGATATTCGACTTCTGCGCTTTTTTTTATTGTGATTTTTTGTGGTAATAAATAAAAGTTTTTACTTCCCCGATATCATCATACTTTTCCAAACCGGTTTCAATACAAATTATCTTAGGGAACATAATTTCTGTGCAAGCGGATTCGGTCATCAAAATGTATTCTTTTTCTTTTACCGAATTTTTTAATAACCGGTGAACCAAAATAACATCTATGCCGGAGAGTTCGCTGAATGTGCCGATCTTTACAAGTTCGGCAAAACCGGTATGAACGATCACCTTTATTGTTAAACTTTCGATAGCTATGCATACATCGCCTTCACAAAGCACTGAACTTCGCAGTTCATTAATTTTCTGACTAAAGACATCAAAAAAAGTGATCAACTTTTCTCCGATTTTTTTTCGCAGCATTTCCCATTCTTCTTCATCTTTCCCTTTTAAAGCAAAAAGAAAAACTGCATCGCCTTCAATTTTGGCAACCTCCAGAGGTAATTCAATGTGCTTGATGATCGCCTTTATAAGCTCGATGATGATCTTGTGACTCTTTGAAATCGTATTCCGGTTGGCAAGCATAAAGTTGGTATAACCGCTTATATCGGCTATGAGAAGGATTACTCTACTTTGATTTGTGTACATAAATGTTAATTTATAAATGAAAATTATTTTAATTTCAATTTAAAATACTATTAAAATATTTAAAATTTAGTTAAAATACTTCGCAATGAAAACAAAAATAAGATTCTACCACGGCGATATAACAACCCTCTCAATTAATGCAATTGTAAACGCTGCGAACACTTCTTTACTTGGCGGCGGCGGAGTTGATGGCGCTATTCATCGCGCTGCCGGTCCCGAACTTCTTGAAGAATGTCGAACATTGAACGGCTGCAAAACCGGTGAAGCGAAAATTACAAAAGGGTATAATCTGAAGGCTAAGTTTGTCATTCATACTGTTGGTCCTGTTTGGCGCGGTGGAAAGTGCGACGAAGAAAATCTCCTGGCGAATTGCTACAGAAATTCGCTCCAACTTGCGGTAGAACATGAAATTAAAACAATTGCTTTTCCATCGATCAGTACAGGGATTTATCATTTCCCGATCGAGAAAGCCAGCGGGATAGCAATATGCGAAGTTCTCTCATTTCTTAAAAACGAATCAACAATTGAAGAAGCGATTTTCGTCTGTTTTTCAAAATCAGATTTGGAGGTTTATAAACGAAGTTTAGAACATGTTAATTTGGCTGATTAACTCATCTCACGCAAAACAAATATTTTCCTTAGTGTTTCCTTGTGCTCTTAGTGCCTTAGTGGTGGAAAATCCTTTACCACTAAGACACTTAGCCCACTCAGTTTCACTAAGAATTTTAAAATTACATATTTGTGAATTCAGCTAATTCGGTTCTGCGTAAGGTGAGTAATTAACTCTAATGCAAAAATAAAATAGCTATCCCTGCAACAGCTACAATCGCCCCAAGATATCCGCGCAACGAAATTTTTTCATGATAAATGAAATGCATCATCGGCAGCATAATTATCGGCATCGTCGACATCAACGTTGAAGCGATTCCAACTTTTGTATGAGAAACCGCTATCAAGCTGAACGTAATTCCGAGAAAAGGACCAACCACGCTGCCGGCAAAAGTAAAGCCAAGCGATTTTAAATCATTTTTATAAAGTCGAATCGGATTTTTATATTTTCTAAAAATCAACACGATCGGAAAGAAAATTATAACTGATGAAAAAATACGAATGAACGTTGCAACAAAACCGTTAATATCACCAAGATTAAAAGCTTTTTTCGCATAGATCAATCCTGCGGCTTGCCCAAGAGCGCCCATTGTTCCAAGAAAAATTCCGTAAGGAGTAATTTTATTTTTTGAAATAACTCCTCCTTTTTTCTCAAGCACAACAACGGCAATGCCAAAAATCGTAACGCCCATTCCAACAATTCCAAGAGGACTGATAACTTCTGCCAGAAAAAAATAACTGAGAAGAGAAGCCATTCCTGGCGAAAGCGCCATTAAAAGCATCGCAATGCGGGGACCAATGTAAAGATAAGATTTGAAGAGAAAGCTGTCGCCGATAACCAACCCGATTATTCCGCTTAAGCCAAGATAATAAAACTGATTTTGCGTTAGATGATAATCAATTCTAAAAAGAATAATTGTTGAAGCAAGAAGCAGAGTGGCAAAAATTAATCGGTTAATATTTAGCTGAAGCGAGCCTATCCTATTTGCCGCTTCGGAAAATAAAAGTGAAGTAGCAGACCAAAGAAGAGCGGTTAATAAAGCGGCGGATTCACCGATCATAATTTTTTTCTAAGGATAAGTGATGAAAAGGAAAAAAGAGCGGAAAAAATATTTCCGCTCATGAAATAAAAGTTATGCTTTGTAATTAAGCGCTGATAGACCCAAGAAATTAGCCGAAAGACCAAGTTCTTCTTCAATGCGTAACAATTGATTATATTTTGCAATGCGGTCAGTACGGCTTGCCGAACCTGATTTAATTTGTCCTGCATTAGTTGCAACGGCAATATCTGCAATCGTAGTGTCTTCAGTTTCGCCCGAACGATGACTGATAACTGCGGTGTAACCGTTCTTCTTTGCAAGTTCAATTGCATCAAGTGTTTCTGTTAAAGTACCGATCTGATTTACTTTAATAAGAATTGAATTAGCTATTCCGCGTTGAATTCCTCTAGCAAAAATTTCAGTATTCGTGACAAAAACATCATCTCCTACTAACTGAATTTTGCCGCCAAGTTTTTTCGTTAATACTTCCCAACCGTCCCAATCATGTTCGGAGAGACCATCTTCAATTGAAAGAATAGGATATTGTCTTACCCAGTTTGCCCAATATTCAACCATTTTTTCGGAAGACATTTCGGATTTATCGGATTTGAAAAGTTGATAAACCTTTTTATCCTTTAACCACATTTCACTTGCAGCCGGATCAAGTGCAATCCCGATATCTTCGCCAGGTTTATATCCGGCTTTCTGAATCGCTTCAAGAATTACTTCAATCGCTTCTTCGTTTGATTTTAAATTCGGAGCGAATCCGCCTTCATCACCAACAGCCGTGCTGTAACCGCGTTTCTTCAAAACTGATTTTAAGGTATGAAAAGTTTCCGCGCCCATCCTCAAGGCATCGGCAAAATCTTCCGCGCCAACCGGCATTATCATAAATTCCTGGAAATCAACATTGTTATCTGCATGACTTCCACCGTTAATAA
>JAVHOS010000277.1:0-1841 GCA_036170205.1 Ignavibacteriaceae bacterium
GCAAAAGAAGGATTTAATGTGGCAATCAGAATCATTCCTTATTTAGTTGCAATGTTAATGGCAATTGGGATTTTCCGTGCGGGAGGTGCGATGGAATGGTTAATTTATGCTATTCGCCCGTTGACCAGTTTAATCGGCTTGCCTCCTGAGTCTTTGCCTATGGCTATCATGCGCCCCCTTTCCGGCAGCGGTTCGCTCGGCATTATGGCTGAAACAATGGCGGTTCACGGACCGGATTCGTTCATTGGAATTTTAACTTCCACATTTTTTGGAAGTTCTGAAACCACATTCTATGTTTTGGCAGTTTACTTTGGAGCCGTCAATATTAAGCGAACACGTCATGCGTTAGCCGCCGGATTAATGGCAGATATAGCGGGTGTTTTGGGCGCTTTATTTATTGTTAAACTTTTATTCGGATGAGAAAAGAAGATTGAATTGAACATAAAAAAAGGGATGTTTCTTTAACATCCCTTTTTTTTAATGGAATTATTTAACTAAAGATTATTTTCCTAAAACTTTGAATTCAATTCTTCTGTTTAAGGATCTGCCTTCAGCAGTTTTGTTATCTGAAACCGGGTTAGATGAACCAACACCAACGGTTGACAATCTTGAAGCGGCAACACCTTTTGCAACTAAAAATCTTTTAACTGTTTCAGCTCTTTGTTCTGATAATTTTTTATTGAATGATTCAGAACCGATGTTGTCTGTATGTCCTTGAATTTCAACTTTCATATCAGGATTAGAAAGAAGTACTTGAACGGCATTAACCAAAACCGGATACGATTCAGTGGCTAAGTTTGATTTTCCAGACTCGAAATTAACACCAACCAAAACCCAGTTGCCGGATGTAATTACTTTTTCCTTGGTTGCTGATGGGGCATTCTTTTTAACAATTTCTTCTATTTTGTTATAATCAACATTGGCAGGAGTTGCGGCATATTTGCGAACTATTTCTTCAACTTTTGCATAATCAATATTAGCGGTAACGCCCTTCGCTAATTCTGCACAATAAGTTGATGTTGTGCCTCTATCAAAGTAATAAAGAATTCCAATTCCTAAGGAGGTATAAGAATCAAGCGTACCACCGAATAAACCACCTTGAGCGGCTTTTATTCCGTCAAGTTTGTCGGTCGAAACAGTATTTTCTGATAATTCAACTTTCAAGAACCAATCTTCTGAAAAATTGTAAGTTCCACCAAAGTAAAAGTCAGCGGTTAGTTCTCCAAAATAGGAACCGTCTTTTATGTCTTTAGCATTTTTCAATGTGTAATAGAGAACACCTCCGCCCATACCAACATAAGGATTGAACTCTTCACATGGCAAAAAATTGTAAACAGCTCCAATTCCAAATTTAATTGTGTTGTTAGTAAATTTGATTGGTGCAACTGCATTCTGTCCCGTAAACATTAAATAATCAAGATTAAATCTCAATGCAGCTCGTTCGCTGAGATTTTTTTGAAAAAGGAGTCTTCCACCAAAATCGATGTTTTCAGCAGCAATATCGCTGAATAATCTTGGAGACATAAAATCAACTCCTACCGCCCAGCCATCTTTTGAAACTTGGGCGTTGGTTAATGAAAATGAGAAAGTAAGTACAATTAGAGCAAAGAATAATTTTTTCATAATATTCCCTCGAACCTTGTTAAGTGAATAAAAAAAATGGTTTTAAGTTCATAATTTTAAGAATAACTTTATCTAAACGGTACTAATATATATTGTACAAAATTTAATTGCAAATATTTTGTAATAAAATAATCGAGATGTTTCGTTTTTAGCCAAAAAACATTATTTTATTAAAAGATTTTTCAACAAAAAATTATTGATTAGCTGCATCCTGATGT
>JAVHOS010000278.1:0-28982 GCA_036170205.1 Ignavibacteriaceae bacterium
GACATAAATGTCGGGGCAATTCAATCACAAGTTATGCGTAAGGTGAGTTACTAATCCTCGATTGAATGATAGAATGGCTGCACGACTGAATGAAAAACATTCATCCATTCATGCTCATTCAACCATTCGGTTATTTTATTTATCACTTACTATTCTTGCCGTTTTGAACAGTTTGCCGCCTCGCTACGGCAGAGATTTTTTGCGAATAATCTAATTCATGGTAATGCTAATTAACGTCTTTCCCCAATTTTTACCTCAAAATTATATTTTTTTCTTCGATAATAGACTATAGAAATTCTATTCAATTACTATCGCATAATCCTTTATAAATGAATAAAAAGCCGCACATTCTTCTACTGGAACAAAATTCAGAGAATGCCGATCTGCTTGATAATTTTTTAAAAGAAAGTAAGATCGACTGCAAAACAACTCTTGTTTACGACAAAGATTCTTTTTTAAGCGCTTTGGAAGCAAATCATTGCCAGTTGATCATTGCGGAATATCATCTTCCAAAAGTCGGCGGATTAACTGCATTGCAGCTTGCAAAAGAAAAACGTCCGGAAACTCCTTTCATTTTTGTGTCAAAAAAAGTATCAAAAAAACTTATCCTCGAATCGCTTGCAAAAGGTGCGGCTGACTTTGTAACCAAAGACGATATGCCCCGCTTACTTTCGGTAATTGAGAAATCTTCTAAAGAATGTAATAAAAATAAGAGGATCAATGAGTCTGATGATTTATTGATGAATCAACTTACTTTTTTGCAAGTGCTGATAAACGCTATTCCGAATCCCGTTTTCTACAAAGATATAAATGGTTTTTATTTGGGAGTAAATACGGTTTTTGAAAACTGTATTGGTCTTCCGGGATCTATTCCCGCCAGAACAAATATTATCGAGTTTGCTTCAAAAGAAGCTGCTGAACAATACTCTTTGATGAACGAATCACTCTACCACAACCCCGGGCACAATACCTTTGAAGCCCAAATAAAGTTCAAAGACGGAATGCAGCACGATGTGGTTTTTAATCTTGCTACATTTATGAAGTACGATGATAATCCCGGCGGAGTTGTAGGAATTATTAACGACATCACCGAGCGGAAGGAAACGGAAAAACAACTCGCTTACGAAAAAAATCTGCTCCACAGTTTGTTAAGTAATATTCCCGACATTATTTATTTCAAAGATAACCAAAGCCGTTTCATTCGCATCAACCAGGCGCAAGCCAAGCTCTTGGATTTGAAATCCACCAGAGAGGCTATCGGCAAAACTGATTCCGATTTCTTCCCGAAGGAATTTGCCGAAACTGCTTTGCGCGATGAACAACGGATGATCGAATCGGGAATTCCGTTGATAGACAAAGTTGAAAAAATGGTGAAGAGCGACGGAAGTGAAAAATGGATTTCGGCGACGAAGGTTCCTATCTTCGATAAAAAAGGTAAGATCACCGGAATCGTTGGTATTTCACGAGACGTTACCGAAAGAATTAATGCTGAAGAAGCGCTTAAAGATAAAATTACTAAACTTCAATTGCTTAAAGCTTTGAACGAGACCTTCCAATCCACAATGGATTTGAATAAAGTTTTCTCGAGAGTCTATGAGGTTATTCCCCAATATTTAGGCGACCGCGGCGTGCATCGTGCAAGTCTCTTTCTCCATGATCCCGAACAGGATATTCTTGTTGATGCGAATCAGCTTGATGATCATTCGACTTCTACGGATATGGCATCAAAGTTCAACGAAATATGTTTTAAAGAACAACGCCCGATTATTATTAATGATTGCACTAAAACTAAACTCCTTCCGTTAGAATATACCGGGCGGTTAAAAATAAAATCAACAGTTGCCGTTCCGATCAAAAGCCGGCAGAAAGTTGTTGGCGTCCTTCGCTTGGATAATACTTTGGTAAGCAACAGCTTTACCAATTCCGATATCGAACTGTTTACGATGATCGGCGAGCAATTGGCAATCGTTCTTGAAAATGCTTTGCTGTTTAAAGAACAGTTAAAGATGGAAGAAGCTCTGAATCGAAGAATTCAACTTGAAAAAATGGTAACCACTATCTCTTCCAATTTCATTCACTACGCTTCGGAAGAAATTGATTACGGTATAAACGATACGATCAGAAGTATCGGTGTGTTTTTAAATGTTCAACGAAGTTATCTTTTTCTGTTTTCCGCCGATGGAAATCTTGTTGATAAAACGTTTGAGTGGACAGAACAAATTATCGATTTTAAATCGGGTGGATTTAGAAACGTTCCTGTTTCCCTTTTTTCATGGATCACTGATAACCTCTCCAACTTTGAAGTTCTCCATCTTCCTCATTTCGAAATAGAAGATACGGGAGAAATTTCTGATGAACAGAAACAGATGTTTGAAGGAACAAAATCGCTGATCCTTGTTCCAATGGTTTATGGTTCCCGTTTACGCGGATTTATGGGATACGAACGACTCCACACGGAAAACAAATGGAACGAAGAGGATTTGGATCAGCTTGCAACTATTGCGGATATAATCATCAACGCAGTTGAAAGAAAACGCGCTGAAGAAGCATTACAGTCTGAAAAAGAAGAGTTGAGCGTAACGTTAAGAAGCATCACCGACGGCGTTATTACAACCGATCTTGAAGACAAGATAAATTTGGTGAATAACGCCGCAGAAGAAATTGTTGGAGTTGAACAAATATGGCTGCTGGGAAAATCAATTTTTTCTGTTCTTGAATTCCGCAAAAATGAACCTGTTCCGCAAGAAACAAAAGTAGCTCACGGACCTAATATCGACCATCAACGAGAAGAACACGTCAACGAATATTTAACATTACTTTCCCGAAGCGGGAAAAAACTTACGATCTCGATCAACTCAAATGTTTTGCTGGATCAAAAAGGAAAGGTGCGCGGATTTGTTTACATCATCCGCGATATGACCGAACGATTGAAGATTGAGAAACAACTTTCGCTTTCACAAAAAATGGAATCGATCGGAAGACTTGCAGCGGGAATTGCGCACGAAATAAATACACCGATGCAATACATCAGCGATAACACGAATTTCTTAAAAGATGCGTTTCAATCTTTTACAACTCTGCTAACTTCCATTAATGAATCGGTAAAAGATTCCGCCGCTTTCAAAGACTTTGTTGAAATTATAAAAGCGATAAGAAAAATCCAGGAAGATTTCGACATTCCTTATTTCATCAGCGAGATTCCTTCTGCTATTGAGCAGACACAAGTTGGAATTGAACGCGTGAGTAAAATTATTTCCGCGATGAAAGATTTCGCTCACCCGGAACAAAGAGAAAAAACTTTTACGGATTTGAATCACGGCATTCAAGTTACGGCTGCTATCTCCAAGAACGAATGGAAATATGTCTCCGATCTTGAGATGAACCTTGATCCGAACTTACCCGCCATCTCATGCATTCCCGATGAAATTAATCAAGTGATTCTTAACTTGATCATCAATGCCGTGCACGCAATTCAACTTGCAATAGAAAAAGACTCGGAGGTTAAAGGAAAAATTTTGATTGAGACCAAACAAAATGCTTCCTCGGTTGAACTAAGAATTAGCGATACCGGAACAGGAATAAAGCAAGAAAATTTAAGCAAAATTTTTGATCCGTTCTTTACTACAAAAGAAGTTGGTAAAGGAACCGGGCAGGGACTTTCAATTGCTCACGATATTATTGTTAACAAACATAAGGGAAGCATCTCCGTAGAATCGGTTTACGGAAAAGGCGCCACTTTTATTATTCAATTACCCATTTCGTGATCCGGCAAACCGGAATCAAGTAGTAACTAATCATTGATTGGATGATTGAACGGCTGCATGCCTGAATGGAAAACATTCATCCATTTATTTTCATTCATCCATTCGGCCAAATTTTTAATTCATTTAATATTCCCGCAATTTTGGGCTGAATATTTTTTTAACTATATAATTACATAAATGAACATACTTTTTGTTGATGACGAAATAAATATCATTCAAGGATTGCAGCGAATGCTTTATCCGTTCCGCAAGGAATGGACGATGTCCTTCTGTAACAGCGGTGAAGAAGCGTTGGAGTTGATGACCTTCAACAAATTTGATGTGGTTGTTTCCGATATGCGCATGCCCAAGATTGACGGGCTTCATCTCTTCACCAAGATAAAAGAACTCTACCCGAATGTGGTGCGAATAATTCTTTCGGGATATACAGAAAAAGATTCCATTCTTAATCTGCCGAACGTTGCGCATCAATTTCTCTCCAAACCTTGCGATGCTTCAACATTAAAAGAATCAATCGAACGAATAAGCAAACTCCGCGATTTTGTAAACGATGAAAAAATCTTGAGACTTATTTCCGGAATATCAAATATTCCAACGCTGCCGCACATCTATGTAAAACTTCAAAATGAAATCAATTCTTCAGCCGCATCGATAAAGGGCGTTGGCGAGATCATCTCAAAAGATGTAGCAATGACCACAAAAATTCTTCAATTGGTTAACTCTGCATTCTTCGGCGTTTCACAAAAGATAACCGATCCCGTTTACGCGGTTAGTTTTTTAGGATTTGAAACGATAAAATCTTTAGCGCTTTATGTAAAAATATTTTCTTCACTCAGTTTTAACGATTATAATAAATTTTTTGCCGAACGAGTTTTTCAACACAGTTACCGGGTTGGCGAACTGGCAAAGAAGATCATTCGTACTGAAATTTATGATAAGAGTGTTTTGGATACTACTTTTTTAGGCGGTCTAATTCACGACATCGGCAAACTAATTTTATTGCAGACACCGGACTATACGGAAAAGATTCACCACAAAATCTCGGAGAAGCAGTGCACCTTTGTTGAAGCCGAATATGAACTGTTTGAAACTTCTCATGCTGAAGTCGGCGCTTATTTACTCGGGCTTTGGGGCTTGCCGTTTTCTGTTTTGGAGATTGCGGCTTTTCACGATGTGCCGTTAAGACCGGACGAGATCGAGCCTTCGCCTATGTCCGCAGTTCATCTTGCAAACTTGCTTGTTAACCAAGAGAAATTTGATCCGTATGTATTAAAAAAGCTTTATTCAAATAACAAGCTTGTGATAAACATTTGTAAAAGTTTTGAAAATGGAGATTTCAGTAATGAACAATAAAATTCTTTTAGTTGATGACGATGAAAATATATTGTCAAGCTACAAACGCACGCTTCGAACAAAATTTAATATAACCACCAGCAGCGATCCCGTTGAAGCGATAAAGTTGTTTACCAAGCAAGATCCTTTTGCGGTGGTGTTATCTGATTTTAAAATGCCCGGAATTGACGGGAACACTTTTTTAGCTGAAGTAAAAAAATATTCTCCTAACACGGTAAGAATTATGCTTACCGGTTATGCCGATACCAACACCGCAATTACAGCCGTAAATAAAGGAAGTATTTTCCGGCTGCTCACAAAGCCGTGTCAAAACGATGTTCTTGTTGATGCGTTGAACGACGCGCTGAATCAATATGCCCTTATCACCGCAGAAAAAGAACTGCTCCAAAAAACTTTAAAAGGAAGCATAAAACTATTAATGGATATTCTCTCCGTTTTTAATCCAAAGGCGTTTAGCCAGGCGAACCGGTTGACAACATTAACCAAAAATATTGCTGCCCGTTTCGGACTAAACAACATGTGGGAAATTGAAACGATGGTACTTCTCGCAAAGATCGGCTGTGTTGCAATCCCCTCCGATATTCTTGAAAAAAGATTGAATGGTGAATTTCTTACGCCGGAAGAAGAGACGCTTTATTTATCGCATCCGCAAATCGGAAAAACACTTCTTGCAAATATTCCCCGATTAGAAAATATTTCTAATATTATCTCTTACCAGCTTCTCCCGTTTGGCGAACCATCAAAAAATCAAACAAGGGTTCAAGCGGATGAAATCCCGATTGAATCTCGCATTCTAAAAGTGCTGGATGATTACGATTATTTTCTTCGCACCGGGTTAGACGAAAAAACCGCGATCCAAAAAATGAAAGAGAAAACCGGAGAATACGATACAAACATTTTAGTTGCTCTTGATGCCGAGATCGCCGGTATTTATACAGGTCTGCGAATTGTAACGATTGACATTGAAGAGATAGAAGCCGGAATGGTTATTGCCGAAGCGATAAAAGATAAAATCGGACATACACTAATTTCAAAAGGGTCGGAAATTTCTTTCGTGTTAAAAGCACGCTTACAAAGTTATATGAAGATGAACAATGTAGAAAAACAGGTAAAGATTTTCCGCGCGTGGAATGGATGATTATCGATACATGGTCAAATCACTTTATTGTCTTTACGCAACTTCAGCAAAAACATTCTCTTTCGGCAGTGTAAAGTGGAATGCAGTGCCCGAACCTTTTCTGCTCTTTACCCAGATTTCACCGCCGTTCCGTTTTATCAAATCTTTTGTTATTACTAATCCTAAACCCGATCCGACTTCGTTTTCAGTTCCGTTGTTGGTAATGTGTTTATTTAGTTTGAAGATCTTTTCTAAAACATTTTCTCCCATTCCAACCCCATCGTCCACCACGGCAAGTTCCACAAATCCGTCAAGTTCTTGCGCCTGCACGATCACCGATCCTCCGGCGTTCGTAAATTTAATAGCGTTGGTTACCAGGTTATTAATAATCGAGGTTACCATATTAAGATCGCCAAACAGTTTTGTCTCTTGCGGAATTTTGTTTATCAGGCTCACCCCTTTAGACATCGCGGTAATGTTCAGCAATGAAAAAATATTTTCAACAACTGCGGCTACATTCAGCGTTACCGGATTAACATTAACAATTCCGTTTTGAAGTTTGGACCATTCAAGCAGATCGTTAAAAAACTTATAGAGTATTTTTGCGCTGATATTTATTGCCTGCGCAAACTCACCAATTTCTGTTCGCTCCATATCGTTTGTTTCAGTTGCAAGAAACTCCGACATATTTAATAACGCACCGAATGGATTTTTAAGATCATGCGAGATGATAGAAAGCAGTCCGTTTTTACTTCGGTTAAGTTCAACCAACTCTTCGTTTTCTTTTTGCATCTGCAGTAAATTTTTTTTAAGAAGAAGATTTTCTTTTTTACGATCTATTTCAGTTTGAGCAAAGGGCAAACATATTTCTTCATGTATTTTTCCCGCAGTATTTGCCTGATTTTCTTTTTTAATAATTCTTGCGTTGGGATTTTCTCCATTGGTTGAGAGAGGTTGGTACATCGATGAACAAAAGTTAAAAAGTTCTCCCTCAAAATTAGCCGGGAAGGATGAGTAGTGAGCGCTAATGTTTATTTGTTTTACCCCGGCATTGTACCACTCGTATATATCCGTTGCTTCCGAGTCGACAACAAATGAACTTCCTCCCCAGGTTATATTTTCTTCCCGCGTCCCGGTGATGTATCCGCTATTTCCTTCCGAGATTGAAACAGCCTGAAAATCATTTTTACTAAAACATCCTGCAATGCTGCTCTCCGCAATTTGTATAAAACTTTTGCCGCTTTGTTTTCCTTGAAAATTGTTGTCCTCGCTTTTAATTCCCGTTGCGCCCTCAAGAATTTTATGCCGGAAGAATACTTTGTTTTTAGAATTCATCTATTTCCTGTCTGCTTAAAATTGATTTAGATTTTTTTGCGCACTGAATAACCGGTAAAAATTCATGCCACACATTCACTTTAGAAATTGGATCATTTTCCACTTCCAAAATGCTTTGTTGAAATTTTCGCACACGAATTTCCGCCACGTGAATAATATTGTTCAGTTTTAATCTTAAAATATTTAGATATGAATTGATTTTCTTCGGCATATAAATTGATTTACTTCTTCTTTAGGTTACAACATTAAAGGAACAAAGAAAAACCGTGATATTAGTAAGTGTTTATATAAAAGAGGAAAAACTTTTTATAGAGGTAAAGCATAAAAAAATTTACCAGGTTGAAAAAGTGTTTCCCGAGAAAAAGAATCAGAGTTCTAAAAATGTTCTCCTGTTCACCTATCTCTTCATTTCAATAGTTAAACTTGGAGTGAAAGAACTGATTGAATTAGTTAAAATCGAAAAACGTTCCTCAAAAATCCGGGAGATTCCCGTTAGTTATATTGAGGGAAAATAAGTAAAACCTTAGTTCCGGTTTCTTTGGAACTCTCAAACTCCATCTCTCCGCCGAGTAATTTCGTTAAACCATATGCGATCGTTAATCCTAAACCGGCTCCTTCAAAGTTTCTGGCGTAACCTTCTTCTTCCTGGGTGAAAGGTTCAAACAACCGGTTTAACATAGTAACATCAAGTCCTTTTCCGGTATCCGACACGGAAATAATAATTTTACCATCGTGAGAACTCGCGCCGATAACCACGCTTCCCGTTTCCGTATATTTAATTGCGTTATCAACGATAGAGAAAATTATTTTTTCAAATTTTATCCAATCGGTTGAAAGTAAAACTTCATGTTGTTCAACTTCTAATTTGAATTCCAATCCTTTTGCTTTAGCAGCCAAAGTTTTTTTGTTAAAAACTGATTTCAAAATTTCGTGGCAATTAACCACAACTTTATCAACTTGAACTTCACCCGATTCAATCTGGGAAACTTCCACGATGTTGGTAAATAAGTTTAGCACGCGGTCCAGCACCTCTTTAACGAAGATAGATATTTCCTTTATCGTATCGAACTCGCCAACTTGAAGACAATCATCAATTATTTCCGAGTAGCCGAGAATTGCATTATATGGCGTTCTGATCTCGTGCGACATATTTTCAAGGAACGCCGTCTTCAACTTGTTTAAATGAATTTCCTTTTCGTATGCTTTCTTTAAGATAAGTTCATAAAGAAGTTGATCGGTAATATCTTTTAAACTGATGATAAAAAACTCTTCGGTGTCGGAGACAATTCCGGTTACTTTTCCGCTATACTTTCTTTTGTTCGAATGATCGTAGAAGAACTCGGCGTACTTTAGATTTAAGTTTTTTAATTTAGTTACCGCTGCAAAAATCTCTTTCAAATAAGCCGCATCAAAAACAGATTCAAGTTTAATGTTCAGGCAATTGTTTTTAATTAAGGAAAAAGTCTGGAAAAAATTTTCGTTGGCGTTGTTAAATGTCCACTCGTTGTTTTCTTTTTTTATAATTAACAAGAGATCGGAGATGTTATTAATGATCGCCAGAAGACTTTCAGCAGACTTTTTCGCAATTTGATTTTTGAGAATATGGCTTGTAATATCGTGAGCGGTTAGAATAAAATTTAAGAGATTTGTGCCGTCTCTGTAAACGGGATTTAAATTCAACTCAAGAAAGATATGCCCTTTTTTATCATCAAAGTAGGAGATTTCTTTTGTCCATCCTTTTGTATGATGAATCGCTTCGTTGATCTCGTTATAGTCGGCATCAATAATATTGTTTGAAAGGACAAGCGCGATCGGCTGGTAAAAAATTTCATCGATAGAATTTTTAAGAATTTTCTCAAACATCCGCGTGGCGTAATTGATGTTCCCATTTTCATCGGTAATGATTACGGGAATTCTTCCATACTCAAGCGCATCATGCAGATCATTAATGCGCGATTCTAATTTCTGTTTTTCGTCTGATGTTTGAAACGTAAGGAAAAAATATTCCCGGTTCTCGATGAAAATTCTGTCAACTTCAACGTAATAATGATTGATCTCTAATTTTTCATCGGGAAATAAAAAGAGATCGAAATGAAAACCGCTAAAATTGCTCTGCGAAAAAACCGTTAAAAGATTTTCGAGGTTGGGTTCAGATTTTAAATCCTCGAAGTTCATTCCTTCTTTAATTTGAAATGATTTGCGGAATGAATTATTGGCGTAAAGAATTCCACTATTTTTCCCCACAACCACCAACGGTTTAGAGTCCGGCAGTTCCTGGAAAGCTTCGAGGTTTGGTGGTGACAGTAAGTCTTTCTTTTCCATAATTTTATTCAGTTAACGCACATCTACATTTAACAATTTTATTTTGTTTGATAAATCTTTCCCGATCAGGGCAGCAGGAACAATGCTGCCCGGAGATTTTATTTTCATCATTTTTTCTATAAAAGCGAAAAGACAATCGTTTATATAATCAAACTCTTTGCTTATCGAATTCAGTATTCCATCGAATAAATCATAGAGAATCTCATTATTGATGTTGAGTTCTTCTTTTAAGTTCAAACAGCTTAACCGATAAAAGAGAGTTTTAATTCCATGAAGATCCGTTAGTACATCCGGCAGTTCTATCTGTTGTCTATTCACTGCAATAGAAAGAGAAGCCGCAATTATTTTCCCGGAAATTTCTTTGCTTGAATCGTTAACAACATTGTAAACTATGGTGTTAAGTTTAGCAAGATTAGAAAGATCCAGAGTTGTTTGAAAATCAAATCCAGAGAAATTAAAAGCAACATGAATTTTCTCTGCGGTCAATCTTGTCATCTCTTTTAGCCGCCAATCAATTTGAGAAAGAAACCGGTACGCCGGAGATAAATTTACCGAATCGTGTAAATCGTTTTTAAGCACTCCGTTTTTTAACGAATTCTTATATGCCACGGCAGCTTTTTTTCCATTAAAAAACTCCGTCTTTAAATTAATATTTGTAATTTTTTCTAACATACAGATTCCTTCAACCTATTATCGAAAAAATCCGCGGTAATTAAAGAGGGGGGAAAATTATTTTAAATTGATCATTTTACTGCCGGATGAATAATCTATCAACGTCGGCTGTTCGAGATTCGTAAGGCTTTCTGTGAGTGTCTTAATTCTCTCTATTGATTGAGAAATGATATTTAAATCTTCAGAAAATTTAGTTTGACTTAAATCTAATAAATCTGATTCGATGTTCTTCACCGAAATCAATAAGCTGCTGAGAGGGTTATTGATTTTATGCCCGATGGTGCAAGCCATTTCAACAATTGCTTTGTTATGCTCAAGATTTTTTAATTCGCTTTGCAGATTAAAAATTCTAACGCCGGATCTTATTCTTGCAAGCAGTTCCTGGTTTTCAATCGGCTTAACAAGAAAGTCGTCTGCGCCAATATCCAAGCCGGTAATTCTATCTTTTAAGGAGGCTCTTGCGGTTAGCACAATAAAATAGATGGTTTTATATTTTTCATCTTTTTTAAGGATCTTGCAAAGTTCAATCCCGTCCATCACCGGCATTGTCCAATCAGCCAAGATCGCTTTGGGTTGATAATTTTCTAAAAACTGAAGCGCTTCCGAACCATCTTTTGCAGCAAGGACTTCGTAGTTATTTTTAGTAAGAAGCCTTTCAAGAATAAATCTCGTATCCTTCTCATCTTCAACAAGTAATATTTTGTCTTTTTCCATTATTGCAATATTAAGACTTTTATTTTTGAGATGAGTTGATTGTAATCAATTATCGGCTTAACAATGTAATCGTCTGCAAGGCTTTCAGCAAAGAATGAATCTCCATTTGTAGTAATGGAATAAGCGGTAACCAACAAAATTGGAATGCCCTTAAACTTTTCATCTTCTTTTATTAATCTGGAAAATTTTACGCCGTTAATCCTTTCACCCTTAAGAGAGGTGTTCTTAAGATTAATATCCATAATAATTAGTCCGATTTCTTCTTTAGTAAGTTCAAGAAGGATCTGATCTCCATCCTCCATTATAAGAGATTTAAGCCCTGCTTTTCTAAAAATGAAATTATAAAAATCCTGTGAAAACGGATCGTCTTCTATTATTAAAATTGTTTTATTCACTTTTGTTCCAAATATTTTACAATGATACTGATACGTCTATTAACTAGACTGAAAGGATCGCCGGGGTCTCTAAGGTGGCGGTCTGCATATCCACGGACTTCAACGATCTGCGATTCTTTAAGATGACTTAGTGTTAACGCGCTTCTAGCGGCATTCGCCCGGTCAGCGCTAAGTTCAAAATTTGTGTACCCGGCTCTTCCGTTATTAAACGGTCGAGAATCAGTGTGACCTTCTAACACGATAGCGTTTGGAAGCTTTGCCAATTGATCACCGATTTTAATGATCATCTCTTTTGCTTTATTATTTAAGACGGCTGTTCCTACTTGAAAAAATACTTCACCGGCTCCCTCAACCATTTCTATCCTCAAACCCTCTTTAGTAATTTCAACTTTAATTTTATCAATCATAACGGTAAAAGAAGAATCGGAAGCAAGCTCGGCAATAATTTTGTCTCCCATCGATTTCAATTTTTCGATTTCCAATTCTTGAAAGACTTGAGGGTTATTTGCCACCGGTTTATCAGGGGATTGAGTATTCCCCGGCATTAACCCTTTACCTTTATCTGAAATACCAAGCGGATCTTTAAAATAATGCGCAACGGCTTCCTTCGTACTCTGATCTTGCCCGAGTACCCAAAGAACAATAAAGAGCGCCATCATAGCAGTAACAAAGTCAGCGTAAGCAACTTTCCAGGCTCCGCCATGATGTCCTTCATGTTTCTTAATTTTCTTTATTATAATGGGAGCGTCACTCATAAAATCCCCTACGCTTTTCCTCTAACAAATGCTTCCAGCTCGCTGAACGAAGGGCGTTCATCCGAGAAAATTGTTCTTCGCGCAATTTCAACCGCAATGATCGGTGGATTACCACGGGCAAAGGCTATAATGCAGGCTTTTATTGTTTGTAAAAGACGAACTCTCCCTTCTATGCTGTGCTCAATGTTTGAAGCGATCGGGTTTACAAATCCGTACGCAACCAAAACTCCAATAAAAGTTCCAACCAAGGCTGCGGCAACATGTTCACCAACAACTTGAGCGCCTTTATCAATTGAACTCATGGTGATGATAATTCCCAAAACAGCGGCAACAATTCCGAGACCGGGTAAAGAATCGCCAACTTTTGCTACAGCTCCGGGAACGGGTTTCGATTCAATTTCATACGTTTCAATTTCCGTATCGATAAGGTTTTCTAATTCATGCGGCGGTACGCCACCGGAGAGCATAACTTTCATCGTATCGGCAAAAAAGTTTCTGGCGATATCGTTTTTCACAAACTTTTTACTCATTGAAAGAATATCACTCTCTTTAGGATTTTCAACATGCTTTTCGATAGCGAGAAGTCCATCGCGCTGAGCTAACAAAAAAAGATCGTTAAAGGATTTTAGTAATTCCAAATATTCTTGTTTGGAATAACCGTGCCCTTTAAACATAGCCGGAATTTCAGCCATTATCTTTTTTATTAATGAGAGTGGGGAAGCGATTAAAATGCTTCCTACAGCAGCTCCGATGATTACGATAAATTCTGGTATCTGAATTAAAAGGAGAGGGTTTCCGCCTGCGATTATAAACCCAATAAGAACCGAAAGAGCTACTACCGCTATTCCAATTATCACAAACATATTATTGTATTACCTCCCGGTGAACATTATTGATATCACGGACGATTGAGAATATTTGTTCACATTTTTGTTGAATGAAAGTCCAATCAAAACTAATAGTGTTTAATGTTTTTTCAACACCGTCGCTGATGTAAGATAATTGCGGGTAACCGATGGTGCCGCCGTTGCCTTTAAGTTCGTGCATAACAGCACGCAGGGTATCTCTATCTCTCTGCTCAATTGCAGTTAAGATCGCAGCTTTTTTTACTTCAAAACTATTTAAGAAAGTTTGGATCAGATGTTGTTTAATATCTTCGGCGTCGGAATCGGAAAATTCTCCCACTTTAGAAGCGTTCATTAAAAATTCGGTTCCGCAAACTTCATTTATGCTTTTAATAATTATTTCTTTGCGCAGTGGTTTGGATATAATGCGGTCGGCGCCGATTTCAAGAACCGAAAGAACATTTCTTCTGTCTGTGTTGGCGCTTATAACAATTACAGGAACAGATTTCAGAGCATCCATTGCTTTAATAGCTTGCAGCATTTTAAGTCCGTCAACTTTTGGCATCATTAGATCAAGAAAAATAAGTTTGGGGTTATGTTCCGTGGCTTTTTGAATTCCGTCTAATCCATCCGAGCAAGTAATAACCTCGCAGTTATAACTTTCGAAGAAATTTTTTAACGAATGCCTTACAACATCAGAATCATCCACAATAAGAATGGTGGTTTTATTTTCTTCAGGATTTCTCATTTTTCTTTTTCATCTTGTTGATTTTGAGAGCCGGCAACGGAGCCGTGCTGTTCTTAATTTGCAAAACGGCTTCTTTGGTAGATTGAACTACCTTGTCGTAGATTTCGCCCCGTAAAATCTCAACATTCGGCGGAGCGGTTATTCCAAGTTTAATGTTGTTTTCTGAAATGGAAATAATTTTAATTTTGATATCGGAATCAATAATTATTTCTTCATTTATTTTTCTGGTTAATATTAACATAAAACCTTCAAGGGTTATTCAACAAAAAGATGGTAGTTAACCGGGTAATTCTCTTTGTCGATTATTTTTTGGAATCCTAATTTTTCATTTTGATTAATATAAACCGGAGCCTTCAAATTAATGGTAATTTGCATGGGGTCTCGATTTAAAGTAACAATCCCGAAAGCTTCGCCATTTTTTTCCGTGGGATAATTTTCATCTACTACGCTTACACCAAAAAGCGGGAAAGCTATTTCAGGCTGTTCTATAGAATTCAGCCAATAAAATAGTTCTTCCTCTATTTTTATCAAAACAAATTTTTTTAATTGTTCGAATCCAAAAAGACCCGACGGGAAGTCTAAAATCAGATTTTCTTCAAAATCCAGTTCACCAAATTGATGTGTTTGTATTTTCATTTTATTCTACTTCTTAATTATTACTATATCTACTCTTCTGTTAGAGGCTCTTCCCTGCGGAGTTTCGTTGGAGGCTATCGGTTTATATTCTGAATTACCTACGATCGAAACTTTTTCCGGTGGAAGATGTTCATCATTTACTAAGTAATACGCCGTGTTTAATGCTCTTGCAACCGAAAGATGCCAGTTTGAAGGAAACACGGTCGAATGAATCGGCATGTCGTCTGAATGTCCTTCAACACGGAGATCATTAGGCAATTCTTTTAAGATAATTGCAAGTCTGTGTAACATTAATCTTGAATCGGCGCTTAGATCAGCTTTTCCCGATTGGAAAAGAATATCATCTAAAATATGGATCGTAATGCCTCGCTCATTTTCTTCAAGTGTAATATGCCCGGAATAATCATATTCGCTTACCAACCGGTTCAAATTTTCTTTTAAGCCAACAGGCTGTACGGGAACATTACTATCAAACTTTCCGCTTTTTTCTAAAACTTGTCCGCTTCTTCCAAAAGTATTTCCAATTGCTGTTACCATCTTTGCGTACTTGCCGGAATCAACTTTAGAAATAGCATAAAGAATAATAAAAAGTCCGAGCAATAAAGTAATTAGATCAGCATAGGTAATTAAATATCTATCTTTATCCGAATCTTCTGCGGAAAATGTTTCTTCGGGTTCGGGCGTTAAAAAACTTTTTCTTGATCCCTTGGCGGGATAAGACTTAACAGCCGCGCCTTTACCATCGAGGGGATTTCTCCAGCTTGGAGAGCTAGAATTCCTTCGATTGAAACTTCCATCATTTGTTTCTCTTCTAAGTGACATAATTTTAACTTATCGCTAATTGGGAACCAAAAAATATTTGCACTAAACACTCCCCACAATGTTGCTATAAATGCGGTCGCAATATTTCTGATCAATCCGTTCGGATCATCGCCAACGTTTGCAAGCGTCATTATTAAGCCCATTACGGTTCCGAGAATTCCCATGGTAGGCGCGTAACCGCCCATTTTTGTAAAAATTAATATATTTAAGTTATGGCGCGCCTGCATCGCTCTAATTTCAAGCGAGGCAAGATTGGTTAATGAATCGGCATCGTTTCCATCGAGCACATATTTAACCATTTTTTGCGGAAACGGATAGAGAAGTCTTTCCAAGTCTTTTTCTACTGCCAGAAATCCGTTCTTTCTAATTATTATCGAAATATCTATGAAAATATTAATGAGTTCTTCCAAATTATATTTCTTCGGGAAGTAAGCTATTTTGATCAACTGAAAAATGTTTAAGAACTTATCCATTCCAAAACCGATAATGATTGCCGCGAACGTTCCGCCGAAAACTATAATTAACGGTGAAGCAAGAAAGAGTGCGTGGTATGAACCGCCTTCTAATAAAAAAGCTCCGAAGATGGAGAAGACTCCTATTGCGAGACCAATTAACGAAACAGATCTTATTTTCATAGATAATTCAAAATTGATTGCGGCAGCATCATCGCCGACATTTTATAAGACATTTGCAGGGCATTATCTTCAGCCTGCATTTCCATAATAGCTTTGGCTACATCTACATCTTTTTCTTTTGAAACCAGCTCAAGAAGAATCATCTTTTGCTGAGCAATCTGATCGGAAACATCGGTAAACTGGTTTGAGACATTTCCTGCCTCGGTAATCTTAGCTAAAATATGCTTGTTAAAATTGGCAACTTCAGTTTGCTGGGCAGCGGTTGGTTTAATGCCAAGTTTCAAATTTTCTTTAATAGTAAGCAGCGTATTAAAAATATCCATTTTTTGATTTGCGGAAAGTGTAATTATTGACGCTCCGCTTTTCTCTGTGAGAGAAGCCATGTTAAACTGAAAATCAATTTTTTTATCGGCTGCTTTTATGTTGAATTGCTGCGCCGAATTTCCATCAATTGTTTTTAACCTTGCTGTGTCTGCATCAAACACCAATTCTTTTGGCGAAGGAGCCGATGTATAAACTGATGCGTTGCTTCCATCAAGAATATCGTAGCTCAACGAGTAGGTATTATCGGCGGTTTTGGTAAAGGTTAGATCAAGAGTATATTCATTTCCTAACGAATCGTAAACTTTTGTCTGTTTATTGGTTACATCGCCAACAACGCCGTCTTTATCCAGGCTGCCCGATCCTTTTACGATTGTTGCAAACACTTCTGTGCCGGTCATATTCAATTTTTGTGATATGTTAGGTGAAATTTTAATTTCCTGTGTGCCTGAAATATCGTTTGCTTTAACTTCAACGGCATTTCCGTCGGCAGTCATTCCAAAAGGCGACGCAGAAAAATCGGTTCCGCCGAAAACATATTTTCCATCGTACTGAGTGTTTGCCGCGTCCATCATCGCTTTAAGTGAAAGATCGATTGCATCCGCATAGGAAGTAAAATCTCCCCCGTTGGTTGCATTTTCAAGTTCGGTAAGTTTGGTTAATGTTTGTGATGTTTCGGATTGAATCGTCTCCATCGACATAATTGAATTATCAATAAACGAAAGACCGTTTTGAATATTTTTTGTGTACGTGTCGGATTGACTTATCTGCCCGTTCAACCGGTTGAGCTTAATTGTTCCGCCCGGAGAATCAGACGGCTTTTGAATTTTTGTTTGTGTTGCAATTTGAACGCTTAGCTTATCAATTCTCGATTTAGTTTGTGTTAAAGCATTGATGAAATTATTGCTCATCATTGAATCTGTAATTCTCATCTTACGATACCATGTTTAGAATAGTTTGTAACATTTCATCGGCAATTTTTATCATCCTTGCAGAAGCTTGATACGACCGCTGGTAGATAATTACATTCGTCATTTCTTCATCAATTGAGACACCTGAAACAGCCGCTTTTTGTTGATCGAGCTGCTGAAGAATTAGTTGGTTGGATTGCGCCATTTGATCCGACGATTGTTTTTGGCTTCCCATCTCACTAATCAAAGATCCGTAATTATCCGCTAAAGTTGTTCCGTTTAATAATTTTGTATTATTTAGGTCGGCAATCGCCGTTGCAATATCGCCATTCCCAACTGTGCCGTCTTTGGAGAGTGCAATTTTATTAGGGTCTTGAAGAATGTCTTTATTAATCGTTAACGTTCCGTCGGTATAACTTTCAAAGAAATTGATGCCTGTTTCGGTCGGACTGGTTACTGTAAATCCGGATGAGTGCAGTTGATTAACCGAATCGGATAGTGTGTTAACCACCGAATTAATTTTATCAACATAATCCGGAATCGTTTTGGAGTAAGTATCAGTAACAGCAAAAAGTTCTCCCCCTGTAACATTTAGAGGGAAACTGTCGGAACCTGAAGTGATGGAAAGTTTTCCGTTACTTTCCGAAAGTTGAAATTCTTTTGCGGTCGTTTTGTCTGCGGCAAACATTCCGCCGACAGAAACAATCGCGCTGTTTGAAGAGTCCGTGGTTACGTTAATATTTACTAATTTGCTCAATTTGTCAATAACAAGATCACGCTGATCAAGCAAGTCATTCGGCTGTTGACTTTTTAGATTAACTTCAAAGATTTGTTTGTTTAAACTTTGTATCTCTTTTAAATAATCATTTATGCTTGTAACATTACTCTTTGCGTCAGACATCAAACTTGTTTGAATATCGCTCAGTCCGTCATAAATATCTTTTACTTTATTCGATAAATTTTCCGCCGAGCGCAGAACGTTGAATCTTAGTGCAGATGAAGTCGGATTTACCGAAGCCTCACTCCATGAGTTGAAAAAAGTCGTCATCGTATTAGCCAAACCAAGGTCAGACGGCTCGCCAAAAAGTTGTTCTATCTGACCAAGAATATCCGAACGTTTACTGTTATCTGAATATTTTTGATTATTCGTGCGAATTTGAGAATCAATTAAACTGTCCCGTTCTCTTTGAATGAGATCGAGTTTAACGCCGGTTCCGAAAACTAATGAACCGTTGTACTCACTTTTTTCAGGAGCCAAGACCGCTTTTTGCCGCGAATAATCGGGGTTTGAAGCGTTCGCAATGTTATGCGAAGTTATATCCAGCGCCTGTTGATAAGTGGCTAAACTTCTCTGCGAAATATCGAATACTCTGCTGATTCCCATTAGACTCTTCTGTTTAAGATAGGATCGTTATGTACGCCTGCAAGTGAAGTAAAAGTTTGTTTGATAAAACTTCTTGCATTTTCTATAAGCAGGCTGTTCTGTGTATTAATTGTTTGGACCTTTGTCAGCAATGCTCTTAACGATTTTTGAATCTGCAAAAGATTTACGTAATCGTTCATGCTGATATTCTTAATCGCTTTCGTAAAATCCAAAAGCTTAGTTGATGTTATACCTAAAGAGTATTGAGCCGAAAGTAGATTAATTGTTTTCACCACTTCTTTATCAACACCGTTGATATCTTTAAGGAGATTTGCTTCAACAAGAATAACCTCGTCCATCACCGGAAGGTTATGATCAATTAAAGCTTGCTGATGTTTTAGAAGCGATTCTAAAAATTTCTGAAGATTAAATTCTTGTTCTTTCAGAGCTTTCACTAAATGTTTTGTTTCCATACTAAATTTCCTTTAGATGATTTAAATAGCCAAGTACGCGTGTAATGTAGGTCTTCGTTTCTTCAAAAGGAGGGACACCGTTGTACTTTTCAACATTCGCCGGACCCGCATTATAACCGGCTAAAGCGAGCTTTACGTCTCCATTATATTGTCGAAGCATTTCCGATAAATATTTAGTTCCGCCCATAATATTTTGCCGCGGATCCCATACATTTTGAACGCCCATACTTGTTGCGGTAGAGTCGATAAGCTGCATTAATCCTTTTGCTTTTGCAGGAGAAACGGCTTTTGCGTTGCCGGCTGATTCCGCAATAATTACCGATTTTATCAATCCTTTATCAACTCCATATCGTTTGGCAGCTTCTTCAATATGCTGATCGAATTGTTCTAATCTTTCCATTGATTGTTTGGAAGGAACAATTCCGGTTGATTCTTTATCGAGATTTTTAAGTTCTACTTTACTTTTTATTCTTAACGGTTCCAAACTATTTTTGAAAGAAGAAACATCAAGGTCTTCGCCGGTAATTTTTTTGTAGAGTTCGGAAGCGAGACCTAAACCGCTGCCGCTGGAAATATTTTTAGCCATTTCGTTTTCAAAAAGCGTTTCAAAATAATCGCCGCCGTAACTTTCCTCGCCGAACAATCCTTCTTCTTTTGTTTTGTTCATACTTTTCAACATCATAGCGGTAAGCAGGCTTTCAAAGTCCTTGGAAGTCTTGGCAATTTTCGCTTTCTGCTCATCGGAATATTTTTGGTTGATTTCCGGCGTATGCGAAAAATGTTTTAAGTCGTTCGATATTTTTAAATTCAGTTCGCTCATGTTAGATGATCACTAATTCAGCAATTAATGCTCCTGCTTCTTTTAACGCCTGGAAAATTGCAATAATATCTTTCGGAGAAACTTTTAACGAATTTAATGCGGCAGCTACTTCCTGCACATTTGATGCGCCCTGGATCGCTATGGTGTTGGAAGAATCCTGTGAAGCATAAGGAACCAGATTATTAAACACCGCGGTCGTTCCATTTGAAAAAGCGCCGGGCTGAGAAATTACCGGGTAAGATTTTATCGAGAGATTTAGTCCGCCGTGAGAAATTGTTACCGATTGAATTTTAACATTGCTCCCGGAAACTACCGTGCCGGTTCTTTCATTTAAAACTACTTTTGCAGCGTAATCAATTTCAACGGTTAAGCCTTCAAGTTCGGCTAAAAAACCTACCATATTTGTTTGCTTATCGGCAGGGACTTTTACTTTTATTTCAGCGGCATCACTCGCCAACGCGGTGCTCGCGCCAAACTTTGCATTAATAGCGTTTGAAATATTATTCGCGGTGGTCATGTCGGGATCTTTTAAGAAAACACTTATTTCTTCCGAAGACAAAACAGGCGCGGGAACTTCAATCTGCAATAAACCGCCGCGTGGAATTCTTCCCGCCAAAGTTGAATTCCTCGCAACACGTCCACCGGTTGGAGTACTAATATCATATCCGCCGACGGAAATAGAACCCTGCGCGTAACCGTAAACATTTCCATCAATACCGGAAAGAGGCGTCATCAGCAGCGTTCCGCCAAGCAGACTTGTAGCGTCACCCAGCGAAGAAACATTCACATCAAACTTAGCTCCGGCTTTTAGATAAGCGTTTAATGTTGCGGTAACCATAACCGCAGCTACGTTTTTTGTCTTCAGATCAGCTTGCGGAACGGTTATACCGAATCTCTTAAGCATGCTGGTAATCGATTGAATTGTAAAAATAGAACGATGGCTGTCTCCGGTTCCGCTAAGACCAACGATTAAACCATAACCTAAAATTTGTTCCGAATTTTCACCGCCAAGGTAAGCGATATCCTTTATCCTCTGGCTGAAACTTTCAACCGGGATTGAAAGAAGGAGCAACGATATTAAAAATATTTTTTTCATAGAAAACCTAAAAAAGCATGTGAAATATTTTGGTTAACCAACCGGGACTTTGTGATCGTTCGATCAATCCGCTGCCGGAAAATTCAATCTCCGCCTCTGATATATTATATGAGAGAACCGAATTATCGGCGGCGATGTCGGAGAGTCTTACAATTCCTTTAATTTTTACAATTTGTTCTTCGCCGTTAATTTTAATTTTTCTGCTTCCGCGAACGAGAAGATTTCCATTATTTAAAACAGAATCAATCGTTGCGCTGATTTTGGTACGGATCATTCCGGTTGTTTTGGTAGAGCCGGAACCGGTAAAATCGTTATTTGTTCCAAGCCCGAGATCAACCGTGGGCAGCGCTGTTTTCCCGGTTTGTCCTTTTCCATTTAAGCTCAGCGAGCTCGATCTTGCCGCTTGAGTTTCCGCATTATTGGAAGCCTGAGAAGATTCAACAACAAGAATGGTTATTGCATCACCAACTTTGTTTGCTTTCTCATCCGAGAAGAGAGATTTAAAAGAATTCTGTCTCATTTCCTGCGCATTAATAAAGGCTGAAAGGAGAAGTAGAAAAGCGAGGGTTAAAATATTTTTCATAAGTTTACTCAAGGATATTTACATTTGTTGAATCTACAACTTTAGCTCTGTATTGTTTTTTATTCTTCGTAACAACTCTAATAACCTCTCCCACGGCGCCTTCCTGGCGTGCGTTCGCTTCTATTGTTATAACTACATTACCATTAATCAAGCTTGCCTTTACCAGATCACCGCTTTTAATTACCGGTTTAGCTTCAAGCGCTTCGCGTGTTAATATTGAACCGGGATTTAATTTTATTTTTGTTCTGAATAAAGAAACTTCATCTAAAGAAAAAAATGGCGTTCCTTTTAGGAGCGACACATCTAAAGTTTTCAAGTCAAATTCAGAAGAATTAAGATCAGTTTTACTTTCGATCTTATTCAGCACTGTTACAACTTTTTTATAAAGACGAAGCTTAACTTTTACCAGTGATTCGCTTTTCTTGTTTTCTTTTACAAGCAAAACCGGGACCGAAACAATATTTCGATTAAGATTTAGAGCAGTTCCTTTTTCAATCGATATCGAAGAATAATCTTTCGGCATTTGCATAATTTCGTATTCAAAGCTGTCGTACATCGTAAGTTGTCTCGTTAAATAATCTTTTAACTCATCACGGAAATCGCTTCCGTTTAACGAAAAAAGTAGAATAATATTTAAGAGATAAATCATCATTTTAAAGTGTTAGGTTTTTAAGTTGTTCGCCATCGTCATCATTTCTTCAACTGTCTTCACCGTTTTGGAATTGATTTCATACGCTCTCTGCGCGGTTATCATCGCAACCATTTCTTCAACAATATCAACGTTTGAAGACTCAAGAAAACCTTGATTGATTTCTCCGAATCCTTTTGAACCTGCGGTTCCTAAAATCGGCACACCGGAAGATTCGGTCTCGGCGTATAAATTATTTCCAAGCGCCACCAAACCTGATGGATTCATAAATTTTGCAAGTTCGATTGTTCCAAGCGTTGAAGTTCTTCCGTCATTTTCCAAAACATCAACCGAGCCGTCTCTGCTTATTGAAATACTTTGAACATTATCGGTGAGACTAATTTCCGGCTCAAGCAGGTAACCGCCGGACGTGACCAACTTCCCTTCGGAATTCACTTTGAAAGATCCGTCTCTCGTATAAACTATTGTCCCATCAGATTTACGAACTTGAAAAAGTCCGTCTCCTTGTATCGCCATATCCAATTGATTCCCGGAAGCAACTACATCGCCTTGCTTAAAGATTTTCTGCGTAGATGATGATTGAACGCCGTTTCCAACTTGAATTTTTGCAGATGGAGTGGACTGAGCTGCTGCATCCGAAGCTTGAGTTGGATTGACTTGAACTTCCTGGTACATCAAGTCCTGAAATTCAGCTTTATTTTTTTTGAATCCGGTTGTATTTACGTTGGCAATATTGTTGGAGATAACTTCAACGTTTAGTTGTTGTGCATATAAACCGGAGGCTGCTGTTCTTAAGGCACGTGTTGACATAATTATTTTCCTTTAGTAAACTTTTCCAATTTGGCTGGATTTTTCCATCGTTTGATCTAAGTAGCGCATTATTTTATAAGCTGATTCATAATCTTTGTTCGTTTCGATCATATTTTGCATTTCAAGAATCGGATTAACGTTTGATTCTTCCAGATAGCCTTGAACGATTTCAAAATTTTGCGGCGAAGCGGGTGTGTAATTATCATTCGGAACAACAAAGTTTGAGTTAGATGTTCTAATTGCATCCTGCGGATTTTCTAAATTCACAACTGCCAAAGAATCAACATTTGTATCACCTATTTTAATCTCGCCTGTTTTAGAAATGGTGATCGAAGGATTATCGGTTTCCATTAGATCACCGAAGCTGATAACACCGTTATTACCGAGAACTTTATTGCCGTTGCCGTTTACTAAAAATCCGTTATCGGAAATATGAAACTTACCGTTTCTTGTCAGCTCGGTTCCGTTATCGGTTTTTAGAAGGAAATAACCGTCGCCGGAGATAGCTATATCAAGCGGATTAGCGGAGAGGATTACTTCTCCCTGCCCGTAATCTGTTGTTTGTTTAACGTTAATCTCATCATTCTTATTTAAATATTCTTGAAACGGAATTTGTTTCTTGAACCCGGTTGAGTTAATGTTTGCAAGGTTATTAGCAAGCACATCAATGCTTTTAATTTTTGAGTTTAGACTTCGCGCAATGTGATAAATTCCATTAACCATCATCGTTTTCCTTCTCAATTACCTTTCGTTTGAACAGATTGAAAGTTCATAGGATTTAATTTTTGCCGCCAGGATAATTTCTCCTTTAGCGATTTTTAATTCTTTTGCTTTTTGCGTTAGTGAACCTTCCGCGTTGCTTAAATGAATGGAGCTCTTCAATAAATTTTCACGAATGCTTTTAAGTTTTGTTTCTTTTTTTACAATTGATTTTTCAAGTCTTAACGATTGAATATTTGATCTCAGATTATTTGATTTCCCGCTGCGCTTTAAAACCAATCTCCGGGCAACCACACTTCCAAACACCAGCATAACAGAAGCGAACATAATTTCAATTTTTGTAAACATTTCCGGTCTAACGCCCAATTGCAATGCGGCAGAAATAAACCAGTCATTCTTTGTTTCGATTTTGGATGCTGCAGAAACTGTTTTTTTCTGTTCAAGAGGTTTTACTTTGTTCTCCCATTGTTTTGCCTGCGCAATGGCTATTTGTTTTTCTACCATCTCGGCTACATTTACTTCATCTTCTCCGTTGGAGGTTTGCAGTGAAGTATCAGAAACGGAAGTTTGAGTTGCATTAACATTTTGCGCCGAAGCGGAAGAAAAAGTTAATGCCAAAAGAAATATGAAAAGTTGTGCGTATCTCATCTTATTTTCTTCTTTAATGGGAAGGTTAACACAATTGATGATCCGGTTAATTCATTCGCGTCAAATTCAACACTTCCTTGATGTTTCTGCATCAAGTGGGTAATCATTTTTATGTTCAGGTCATCGTTACTTGTTTTCAAATCTTTGGTTAAATTTTGAATGAACGTAGTAGTAACTATCCTCACTATCACAAACCCGTTATTATATTTCGTTTGAATTAAAATACCGCCGCCGTTTGTTGCGGAGGTTTTTATCATTCCAAAAATTGTGGTTAGTAAGTGCGTTAAATAATCTTGATGACTAAGCACCGAAGGAATGTTTTCGCCGAGGTTCAGGATGCATTCAATATTGGCGGCTTGAAGAGACGAACTGATAAAATTGTAATAATCATTAATTACTTCATCTAAACGGCAAGGCTTAATTTCAAGGCGGTTGTCGTTCATATCGGCAAATTTAACGAGACGGTTTACTACGGTTTCAACTCTCTTCACCTGCTGCTTAATTACATTCAGATTTTTATTGCCGGAAGTTTCCTCATCGGTTTGCAGATAATCGGCGGTGCTTAAAATTACCTGTAGCGGTGACAAAATATCTTCCGCTAAACCTGAAGTTAATTCTCCGATTGCCGAAAGTCTGAAATCGTTTGATAACTTCGATTGATAAACATGAAGTTCGTGGTACGTAGATTTTAGTTCTTCATCTTTTTTAATTAATTCTATTTTGGGAACGGCTATATTTAATATTAGTTGAACGAACTGAACTTCAAAACTGTCTTCATATTTGTAGGCAGGTTTGGTTAAAAGCGTAAAAACTCCCTTCGGTTCTTTTCCCTCGCCAATTGGGAATAAAATATAATTTGATTTAGAGCCTGCGCTGCTTACGTTTCTTAAGTCTGGAATTACTTGCGGTTTATTTTCTTTTAAAACCCAATCTAAAATTCCTTCGGTGAACACACGGTTAATAAATTCGGTTGTTTTAAGATTTTGCGGTTCAATTACCGAAATAAGTTTTAATCTAAAATCATCGAAGAAAAAAAGATCGGCTTCATCAAAATCAACAACTCCGTTTAAGAATTCATTTACCTTTAGAATAATTTGTTTTGCATTGCTGCTGTTTTTAATCACTTTTTCAAACAATGAAATCTTTTTAAACATTTGCGGCAAATTTTCTACAGACTCAATCGGCTTTGCGGCAACAACTTGTACAAATCTTGGCTTTACGGTTCCTATCGCTTTTGTGAAGGAAGGAAGCGAACTCGAAAAAGATTCACACCGGACTCTATTGTTTTTAATTACTCTCAACTTAAATACCTTACAGCTTCAGATTGTTCTACAAGGAAAGTATCATAACCGGAGATAAATGCGTTCAATTCTTCTTCGGTGTGAATTCTCATATTCTTCATTACTTCCATGTCAAGTTCCAAATTTTTATCGACGGTAAACTGCCCGACATTAAAATGTTTTGTAGTAAAATCTGCGAGATGAATAATTGAAGCCAGAAGAAAATTGCTTAACGATTCGTTTGGAGTGTGATGATTCTTGATTACATCGCATAACGAAGGAGGGAAATTCCAATTTTCTGCAAGGAAGGCTCCGATTTCCGCATGGTTCATTCCTAGTACTTCTGTCTCAGATTCCAGCAAACTTAACCCGGAATTTTCTTGCAGCTCGGAAATAGTGACAAAGTTTGAGTGAAAGAAGCGGTGAATAACGGCAACGCCCATATCGTGCAAAAATCCGGCAAGAAAAGCTTCTCCTTTTACCTGGAAACCAACATCTTCTGCAATTTTTTCAGAGATGCTTCCGGTAAGAAAGGAATGCAGCCAAAATTCTTTTTGATCGAGATATTTATCGGTTTTATTCTTGAATGTTTCGATTACCGAAAGAGCTGAAATAATTTTTTTCAGTTCGCTGAAACCGAGAACCAAAATGGCAAAGTCCATCGAAGTAACTTTTCTTTGCAAACCGAATAAAGGTGAATTTGCAATGCTTAATACTTTGGTAACAAGGCTTTGATCTTTTGAAATAACATCAACAAGTAATTTGGATTTCGGAGCTTTCGAATCTAAAATTTTAGAGGCTTCTAAAAGCACTTTTGGAATTGGCGGCAGTTTAAAAATATTTGCCAACACCATTTCGGTTTTTGTTCTTCGCTGAGTTTGGGTTGTAATAAGTTCCATAAGAGTTAAATTTTTAGTGATTCGATTTGATGTTTAAATAACGTTTCGTAGCTGTCAATAAATTTGTTCAAGTAATCAAGGTTTCCGAGTCTCAAGATCGGGATAATGCCTTCGTCAAGCTCAAAATTTTCATCCCAGCTAAAACTTCCGATCCCGAATTTTTGGGTCATAAAATCTGCAAGGTGTATAATTGCAGAAAGAACATTATCGCCGCTGTTTTTAGATGGTTCGTGATGGTTGAGCATTGAGTCGCTTAAAATTTTCGGAAGATTCCATTTTTCTGCAAGGAAAGAACCGATCTCTTGATGTGTGATGCCGAGAATTTGCGCTTCGGCATTAACGTATCGCATCTGCTGATTTTCGACTAAATCACAAATTGCAACAAATTCTTCTTTGAAGTAACGTTGGATAACCGAGATGCCTAAATCGTGCAGCAGTCCGGCGGTAAACGCTTCACCTGATTTCGGGTATCCGATATCATCTGCAATTCTTTTTGAGGCTGCTGCTGTAACAAGCGAGTGTACCCAAAAAGCTTTTTTGTTCCATGATTTTTCAGTTAAATTTTTAAATGCTTCTATCATGGAAAGAGCAATGACAATATTTTTAATGTGATCAAATCCGAGAATGACGATGGCAAATTCGATTGTGGAAACTCTTCTCGGCAAACCGTAAAGAGGAGAATTAGCAACGGTTAAAATTTTTGCCACAAGTCCTTGGTCTCTGCTGATAACCAAACCCAATTCCGAAGCGCTGGTTTTTTGATTGTCCAACAACTTTGTTACTTCGATCATTAAGTAAGGAACGGATGGCAAGTTCTGAACGTTGCGAAGAAAGTTCTTATAATAGTTTGAGCGGGTTTCTACTTCTATCATAGTCTTATACTGTGGTAAATGCTAATTTAGATTTCAGAGATTCAATAATACGTGTGTGCACTTGCGAAACTCTTGATACGGTTATGTTAAGCACCTGTGCAATCTCTTTGTAACCAAGATTTTCGTAATAGTAAAGACTGATGATCTGCCTGTCGCGTTCCGGTAATTTGTTAATAGCTGCGATAAGGTATTCTTTCATTTCTTGTTTTTCCAGCGATTCATCGGGAAGAATGGAATCATTTGGAATAATTTCTTCTAAAGAATAACCTTCTTCGTCATCCGTTGTGTGGCTAAGCGGAATGTTGGTGTAAATAATTTCATCGTTTGCACTGTTAAAAACTCTCGGTTTTTTCTGGAGCTTTCTCAGTTCGTCAATAATTTTTCCGCGAATTCTTTTTATTGCGTAGGTCTCGAATTTCGTTCCGTATTCGGGATCAAACCGGTCGATCGCTTCACTCAGTCCTTCAATTCCGTATTGAAGATAATCTCGTTCATCAAGGATATTAATGTTGATGAATTTTGAGTGATGAATTACATAGTAAACCAATTTTATGTAACTCAGAACAATCTTCTTTTTGAGTGCGTCTGTTGGTGCGGTTTTGTATTCCGTCCATAAATTTGAGTCTGCCATTTTGATATACTTTCTTCTATTAATGTAAATTTGTTTCTTTGTTCTTTTCGAACGAAACTTTATTAATTGATTTCATAAACATTAGCACGATTAATCCCGTTAGCAGGGTAAAAGCGAAAAAAATGATTATTGATCTAAGAAGAATATCTTCCAACGGAATGTTTCTGCTGCTATAATAAATGATAGAAATAGAAAATATCAGAAGACCAATTTGTAATACTATTTTGTTCATCGTTTTCACTCTTTTTTTGAATCAAAAGAGACAAATACTATACCACTTTACTATTTAGATTAAAGATTAAAAAAAGGCTTTTTAGTTCGGATTTGCGAAGAAAAATTTGGGTCGATTTTACCCGGCTTGTTGAATATTAGCCACTTGGATGTTTTTAGAAAGATTTGCCGCCAGATCGTTAATTTGTTTAGCGATTTGAGAGTCGGGCGATTGTTTTACTAAAGGCACTTGAGCCATAATTGATCGGCTTACGGCTGCATCGTTGCTTACAAATCCTAAAAGTTTTATTTCGATTTTTAAGAAGTGATCGACTGCGGTTTTTAAGTTTAGAAAAGTGATATCGGCAGTATTTTTATCTTCCGATTTGTTCACAATAATATTTTTTCTTCCGATAAAACCGGTTCCGTTAAGAAGTTTAAGCGCTGCGTAAGCATCCATCACCGAGGTCGGTTCCGGAGATGTACTAAGAATAACCTGATCTGCATTTGAGAGAATTTCCATTGTTTCGCGGGTTGCCCCGGACGCGGTATCAACAAAAATAAAATCATACAAATGCTCAAT
>JAVHOS010000278.1:29082-32091 GCA_036170205.1 Ignavibacteriaceae bacterium
GAGTTGAAATTGACTGCTACATTCATAATGTTTCCATAAACAACCGCTTCATCTAATTTAGTGAAGATCAACGCGTTATAGTTGAACAATTTAAATTTCTCGGCGGTGTCAAAGAGATTTTTGGAATTTCCGGTTGAGCTTAACACCAGGTAAGTTTCATCAACTTTTACCGCATCTAAAAATTCTTTTGTTTTTTTCAGTTGATCGAGACTTTTTTGGCTTCTCCCGGCGGTATCAATAAAGATCACATCCTTTTTCTTAAAACTGTCAATCAGCTTTGGCATCTCTTCGGGTTCGTATGCAACTAATAAATCAATGTTGCTTATTTCAGAAAATATTTTTAACTGGTCGATAGCACCGAGCCGGTAAGTATCGCTTGAGATCAATCCGACATCGAGATTGTGCAATATTTTTGAGATGACTGCCAGTTTTGCGATGCATGTTGTTTTTCCCACTCCCGTTGGTCCAACTAAAGAAATTACTGTTGGTTTTCCTTTTTTGCGTAATTCAAAATTTTTAACCGGAATCATAGAAGCGATACTTTGAAGCACGTAACTATCAATAGTTGAAGGATGCAGAAAACTTTTTTGTTTTTCCAACTGCCCGAGAACTGAAGTGATAATTGGTTTATTAACTTCTCGATAAATAAGCGTATCAACAATTTCTTTCAGTTCTTTGCCAAGCACAGTTTCTTGCGCCGGCAGGGTTTTTGTTTTTTTCGGAACCGCCCGCTGTGAAGCCGGTTGTTTTGACGGCGCTTCCATTTTGGGATAAACTTTTTCCGAAATGCTTTTCAATTCATCATACAAACTTTTTTTTGCTTCATTTACTTTTGCTGAAGACGGAGTAGATTTTTTCTGCTGAACTGCAACATTTTCAATACCAACGGTCAGTTCAAACATTTTTTTTCTGTTCTGTTTTGCGTCCGGCTCGATTATCCTTGTGCTTAAAATGATAGCTTCGCTGCCAAGTTCCAGCTTCATCTTTGCAGTAGCTTCTTTTAAGGTCGTGGCGGTGTATTTTTTAATTTGCATAAGTTACCTCTACCCGGTCAACAAATTCTATTTCAATGTTTGGCGGAAGTTCCGAATAAGAAAGGACGGCAACATCCGGGAAGCTTGAGTTTATTAATCGATAAAAATAAGGGCGGATGGTTGCCGACGTAAGAATTATCGGCGTATAACCAACTTGCTTAAATTTATCAAGTCCAACCTGAATATCCGAATTTATTTCTTTTAAGAAAACAGGGCTTAAGCCCAAAGATTGCACCGCTTCTTTTTGATTTTGCAATGATTTCGTTATTATCGTTTCCAACTGATCTCCTAACGCCATTGCACGAATGATATTGTTATGATCTTTATACAAATTTGCAATCGTATCGCCGATAGTGTGGCGGACGTACTCGGTAAGCACATCAACGTTCTTGGTTACTTTTGAGTAATCTACAAGAGCTTCTAAAATCTGCACTAAATCTTTTATCGGGATAAATTCCCTTAAAAGATTTTGAAGAACTTTCTGAATGGTTCCAAGTGTTAAAACGTCTTGATTTATATCTTCAATAACCGCAGGATATTCTTTTTTCAAGTTTTCAAGAAGTTGTTTTACCGCTTGCCTGGTTAAAATTTTATCAAAATTTTTCTTCAGCGTTTCCTGAAGATGCGTTGAAAGAACTGAAATACTATCCACAACGGTGAACTCAAGAAGTTCCGCTTTATCCTTCTCCGCTTCAGTGATCCAAAAACTTTCCAGATTAAATGCCGGATCGCGGGTTGGAATTCCGGTTAATTCATCTTGAACGTTTCCGGGATTCATCGCAAGGTAACGGTCGGTATATATTTCAAACGAAGCGACAACGTTTCCTTTTATTTTGATGATATATTCGTTCGGATCAAGCTGCAGATTATCGCGCACTCTAACCGGCGGAATAAGTATTCCGTATTCAAGCGCAATAAATTTTCTGGTTGATGAAATTTTCTGGAAAAGATTTCCTCCCTGTTTTTCATCAACTAAACTTATCAATCCGTAACCAATTTCTATTTCAATCGGATCAACTTGCAAATATTGTTCAACTTTTTCTTCAGCCGCTTCCGGAATAATTTCTTCTTCCGATGGAAGCGTTTTTATTTCTTTCATCTTCTTTTTTGTAAGATAAGACCCGACGCCCAGAGTTGTACCCAAAACGAGAAATGGAAAAAAGGGCATGCCGGGAACTAAAGCAAAAAGCAAAACCGCGCCGGCAACGGTTCCAAGAACTCTCGGATTTGCTAACAATTGTGTTTTCATTTGAATATCGAGCGCACTGCCGGAAGCGCTTCGCGTAACCACAAGTCCGGCGGCAGTTGCAATAACAAGCGCGGGAATTTGAGAAACCAGACCATCGCCAATTGTTAAAATTGTGTAGTTGTGCAAAGCGTCGGTAAAGGTCATTCCCTTCTCGGCAACGCCGATAATAAATCCGGCTAAAATATTTATTCCGTTAATTAATAGTCCGGCAATTGCATCTCCTTTTACAAATTTACTTGCGCCGTCCATCGCGCCGTAAAATTCGGCTTCGCGGCTAATATTGTCTCTTCTTTGTCTTGCTTCTTTATCATTAATCAACCCGGTGTTAAGATCGGCGTCAATCGCCATTTGTTTTCCGGGCATTGCATCCAAAGTAAAACGTGCGGCAACTTCCGAAATTCTTCCCGAACCTTTGATGATAACGATGAACTGAATGATCACCAAAATAATAAAGATGATAAATCCAACTACATAATTTCCGCCGACAACAAACTGCCCGAACGTTTCAATTACTTTCCCGGCGTAACCTTCAATAAGAATCAATCGGGTAGAACTGATATTAAGCGCAAGTCTGAAGAGAGTAAGGACTAATAATAACCCGGGGAAAATTGAAATATCAAGCGGAGATTGGATGTAAAGTGAAACAACAAGAATTAGAACCGCCGCAGTAATATTTAAAGCAAGAAGAAAATCTAATATTCCTGCCGGTAACGGAATGAGCATTAA
>JAVHOS010000279.1:0-5638 GCA_036170205.1 Ignavibacteriaceae bacterium
GTACATTCAATTACCTTTAGACCAAATGAAATGGCAAGCGGGATTTACTTTTATCGATTAGATGTAAAAAATGCAAATACCCATTATTCATCAATAAAGAAAATGGTTTATCAAAAATAGCAGAAGTGATTTTATGAAGAAGTTGTTAGTTCTTATTCTTTGGTTTTTCATTACGGGGCTTAGTCTCTCCCAACAGCCAACGCTAAAATTGGACTCCGTGAAGAGTATCTCCGGCGACAGTGTTGTGGTAAATCTTCTTGCGGAGAATTTATCAAATATCGGAGCGCTAACCATAAAAATATCATTCGATTCAACTGCCCTTTCATGGGGGAGAACCTTGAACTGGGATGCTCAGTTTGAAGGCGCGTTAGCTGGAATTGTTAATAACCAGATAACGCTTGCATGGGATGGATTGAATGGAGTTAATCTTCCAAACGGAAAATTAGTCGAACTAAAGTTACTGTATAAAGGGAATACAAGCTCGCTTGCATTTGATACAACGAATACTGAATTAGCGAACTTAACAGGCGACGTTGTGAAAACAATTTTTATTAACGGATCGGTTTCCCCGCTTACAGATTTACACGAGAAGTCGGGTCATAATATTCCGAAAGATTATCTATTGGGTCAGAATTATCCAAATCCATTTAATCCAACAACTGTCATAAGATATGCATTACCTTTTGATTCAAAGGTGAAAATAAAAATTTACAACGTATTAGGGCAAGATGTTAAACTGCTAAAAGATGAAATAGTTTCTGCGGGAAATTATGAAGTACAGTTTAATTCGGACAAACTTTCTTCCGGGATTTATTTCTACCAGTTGAATGCTGTATCACTTGATGGGAAGCAGAAATTTACTACGATAAAGAAGATGACCCTTTTAAAGTAGAGTGTACTCAAAAATGAGAGTGGGTTGTATTAGGAAAATACTTAAGAGAAAAAAGTGGCAATCAAAAAAGTGGATTTTTCTGTTTTTTAAATAAAATTATGTATGTTACAGTTAATCACAAAAAGTAATCGGGATCGATATGAAGGAAAAAATCCTTTCTGTTAGAAGAATTTGTTTTTTTGTTATTAAATTTCCTCGTGCTACTCTGCTTTCAGCATCAAAACATATCCCTGAATCGGTTAAATAGAAGTCTAAGCGTGATGGATATATTGAATAAATATAGTTTTTTCAGAGTCAAATACTTTACAATTACTGCTCTCATTTTTCTCTTCGTATGGTTACTCTCCTCTATTCCCTATAAACTTGGACTGAACGACCCATTTACGAATGCATTAATTGATTTTGATGCGTATGATATTGTCTTCAGTAAAATGCGCTCTCCAGTAATGCCTGATACATCAATTGTAATCGCAAACGTAGGATTTTTAAAACGTAAGGAGATCGCTCGAATGATAGAAAGAATAGAAAAAGAAAATCCAAAAGTGGTCGGATTAGACCTCCTATTTACAGGAGCTGAAAAAGAAGAGGATGATTCACTTTTAATTTCAATTCTTTCAAGTTATAATAACTGTGTGATTATCAATCAAATGTCTGCATTTAATGAGTCCACAGAAACATTTGATTCAATCTCGCTACCAGCAATTCATTTCGAAACAAGAATAAAATACGGATTCGCAAATCTTCCTTCATCGGGCGATGAATCGAGAAGAACAGTTAGAGATTTTATACCCCTTGCCATTGTTGGAAAAGACACTGCATATTCCTTTGCAGCAAAAATTGCCGGATTGTACAACCAAACTTTGGTTCGGAGAATTCAGGAACGGGGGAAATGGCGTGAACCTATTAATTACAGAAGAAATATTTTGGAACTTGGATATTATTTTATCAACTACGATCAAGTATTAGACACAACCATTGACCTTTCATTTTGTAAAGATAAGATCGTTCTGTTTGGTTTTACCGGAATTGATTTACAGACGAAGACGTTTGAAGATATTTTCTTCACTCCGTTAAATGAAAATTATGCGGGAAAATCTTTCCCGGATATGTACGGAGTTGTTATTCATGCAAATATTATTTCGATGATAAACGCGAATGATTATATAAACGAACTTCCGTTTATCCTAACTCTCTTGATAGCATTTTTTATTTGCTACACTTCCATTTATTTGCTTCATCTGCTTAGATCATCTTATCCAAATCTTTACGAGGCACTGTCGAAGCTTTACATTCTCTTGTTAGTAATTTTATATTTCTTCATCGCCGTTTACATCTTTTACCTTTACAATATCAAAATGAATTTAACTTTAACCTTGATCTCAATTTTTGTTCTGCCAACGAGCATTCAGATATATGAAAACTATTTAAATCCATTATTTCAAAAGATAAATGCTTTTAAGAAAAAAGGAGTGCAGATATGAAAACGTTACTACTCGTAGTGATTCTTTTCTCTTTAACCACCTGGAGCCAGAACCAGGAATTTACCGTACTTACGAGCAAGGGAGAAGTTAAGGTAAAACGTCTTGCCGGAAGCTGGCAGCCTTTATCCATAGGGGCAAAACTCTTTAAGGGAGAAATTATAAAACTGAGCAAAAATAATTATTTGGGATTGCTTCATTCAACAGGCAAAACCAAGGAATTGAAAAATGAAGGAGTCTTTAACGTTTCGGACCTTGCAGGTTCTTTCGATTCTCAAAAAGCAAGCGTCTCTGCAAAATTTGCAGGTTATCTTTTAGATGAGTTCATGAATAAAGACGATACAAAAAAAGAAATGGAGAACCTCGGCGCGGTTGTCAGGCAAGGAATAGAAAGGATTGAACTGGATTTTCCGAAAAATACGCTTATCATGGATTCAACTATTCAATTTGCGTGGTTTCCAAGAGAACGTGGCGAAAAATATATCTTCCAAATTATTAACGGTGCAAAGAATACTGTTTTTATGAAAGAGATAAGCGATTCATTCATTGTGATAGAAGTAAATGAATTGCAATTTGAAAAAGGGAAACCGTATCAGTGGGAATTGTTTTCAAGCGTAAACGATGAGATACATTCCGATACCGCTATTTTTGAACTGCTGCCCGGTAACCGGAAACAATCTTTAATGACGGAGTTAAGAGAGTTATTAAAAGAATTAAACTATGACGAAACAGCTATCAACTATTTGATTATCGCTAAATTTTTTGAGAAGAATAACCTTTCGGCGAGCGCAAATAGATATTATGGAAAAGCTATCACAGCCGCATTGGATGTTGATGAATATTTTTTTACTTATCTAAAATTCCTGGAAGAAAACGGAATGCAGTCAAAAGCTGAAAGGCTTTACAAGCAAAAACAATTTTCAGGAACAAATTAATGAAGATAATTTTACTTTTAGTTTTACTCTTACCTTTTCATATTTTATCTCAAGAATTTGGGATGGGAGTTCTTCTCGACGACACGCTATATGCCAATAGACCACTTTCTGTAAAACTGATGCGCGGAGATTATGCGAATCTCCCTTCCGCATACTCATTAAAAGAATATGCACCGACGCCCGGTTATCAAGGCTCTTCCGGTACTTGCGCAGCTTGGTCAGCTGTTTATGGCGGAAAAACTATTCTGGAAGCCGTTAAAAACAGATGGACAAGCAAAGAGATTTTTGAAAACCGATTCTCTCCTTCTTTTGTCTATAATCAAGTAAGGAAATCGAACGGATGTAATGAGGGAGTTTCATTAATAAATGTTTTAGATTTCTTAAAAGAAAATGGTGTCGTAAAATATTCAGATTTCGGATTTGAATGCGATAGAGTAGTTAGACCTGTCGAAAAAGATATTGCTAAATCTTTTAAAATATTAGAATATAGAACCATCGCTGATTATAGATTGCCAAACAAATCATCTTTTATTAAAAAAAGCCTCTCTGAAAATAAGCCGGTGATCGCTGCAGTTGACTGTCCTAATTCATTCAAGAAAGCTCAAGATTCTTGGCTGCCCGATTCAACTGACTATAAAAATTGGTTCCAAGGACATGGAATCACCATTGTTGGATTTGATGATAAAAAACTCGGTGGCGCGTTTGAGATACTAAACAGTTGGGGAACCGCTTGGGGTAAAGATGGTTTTACCTGGATACGCTATTCCGATTTTGATTTTTTCTGCAAGTATGCATTTGAATTAATTGATCTCGAGCCTGAAAATAAACTGCCGCTTCTTTCCGGTTCGTTAGTGTTCAAGGAAGATAATGGCGATGATATGAGGCTGATACAATCAGGCAGTTTGTTCGAAACTATAAGAAATTATCCGACCGGGTCACTTTTTGAACTTCGCATTTCTAACGACGAACCGGCTTATGTCTATGCTTTTGCTACCGATATTACTTTTGCAGTAACAAAAATTTTCCCTTCGGAAGAGAACGTTTCGGCTTATCTTCCCTACAAACAAAACAATATTGCAATTCCCGATGAAGATAGTTATGCAATGCTGGATGAAACAAAAGGCGTTACCTATTACGTTTTTCTCTACTCAAAAGAGAAATTGGATTTTGAAAAACTCATCAAAGATTTTGAGTCAACCGGCGGTGGATTTTCTAAACGGTTTGAATCTGTTTTCGGGAAGATCGTAATTGAACCGGAAAATATTACTTTTGACCTATCGGATAAACTTAAATTCCGGTCGCCTTATACAACAGAAAAAAAGATAGTTTCGGTAATTGTTAAAATTAATCACAAGTAAGTTTGAATTGATAAAAAAGGTTACGATATGAAAAACATTTTATTCCTGCTCATCATCTTTTTTTCAGCGATGCAGCTCTCTGCCCAACAGAAATTATCTGCTTCTTTCGAATCGCTCGAAAATAAAATTCATATTACTTACGAGTTTCAAGGCGATGCCGATAAAGAATATGAGATTAAAGTTATGCTAAAAAGATCATCGGTCTCAAAATTTAGTTACTTCCCTTCATCCTTATCCGGTGATGTTGGTAAGGGAAAATTTGCGAACTCTAAACATCTTATCGTTTGGGAGCTTTCTCCTAAAGAAACAGAAACGCTTAAAGACTCAGATTACTTTTTTGAAATTACCGCTTATGAAGTTAAAGGGGGAATTCCATGGTATTATTACGTTGGTACCGCTGTAGTTGGCGGCGGCGCGGCGGCTGTGCTTCTTCTGAAAAAGAAAACGGAAGAAACCCCGACTACAACTACTGCAATGCCGCCTACAAGACCATGAATTAATTAGGAATTACGAATTAGGAATTAGGAATTAGGAATTTATATTTAAGGAGTTCATTATGAAAAAAACATTGTTACTTTTTGTTTTATCAAGTCTGTGCATATCACTTTTTGCACAGATAACCGGTACTACACAAACCGGAAGTCTAATCGCAAAAAAACAAACCGGACCAAAGCTTACAATTCTTGAACCGAAATTTCTTGATGCTAAAGATTATGTCCATCACGAAGGGACAATCACTATAAGAGGCACTGCTGAAAGCGAAGTTGGAGTTTCTGAAATTTTCGTTAACTCCCAAAAAGCTACTCTGCTTAGCAACGGAATGTTCTTTTCAAATGTAACTTTGTCGGATGGGCTGAATGAAATATCTGTTTCTGCGAAAGACTTCAACGGAATGATATCTAATACCGCCGTAAAAGTAATGTGCAAAACTGATGTCTATCCTCCGGTGCTTGCAATTTTAGAACCTGCTGTTTC
>JAVHOS010000279.1:5738-9144 GCA_036170205.1 Ignavibacteriaceae bacterium
ACCGTCGGTAAATATTATGCGTTAGTGATCGGCATTGATAATTACAAAGGCGACTGGCCCAAACTTAACAACGCCGTGAATGATGCCAAAACCGTCTCTGATGTTCTTAGAACTGAGTACCGCTTTGATGAGATAGTTACTCTTTATAACGATGAAGCTTCACGCGATAACATCATTCAAAAGCTTGAAGCCCTTGCAAGTAAAGCCGAAAAAGATGACAACGTGTTGGTTTATTATTCCGGTCACGGAGAATTTAATAAACAATACAATAAAGGATATTGGGTTCCGGCTAACGCTACTTCTAAGTCCACAAGCGGATATATTTCTAACCCCGACCTACAAACATACTTAGACGGTATTCACTCGCGCCATACGCTTCTGATCTCTGATGCTTGTTTCAGCGGTGATATTTTGCGAGGGAAAACGGAAGAACTCCCTTTTGAAAATTCGGACAGATACTTTAAAGAAATTTACCGCAGAGCCTCACGCTGTGCTTTAACCTCCGGCGGAAATGAACCGGTGATGGATGGCGGCAGAGACGGACATTCTGTATTTACTTACTATTTATTAAAATCATTACGAAACAACGAATCGCAATATTTAACAGCGGGACAATTATTTCACGATCTCGAAATTCCCGTAGCCAATAATTCGGAACAAACACCCATCTTCCAGCCAATAAAAAATATCGGTGATGAAGGGGGACAGTTTATTTTTGTGAAGAAGAAATAAGATGATGTTTCAAGAAGATCAATTTGTGGAATTCAAATCGTCATGGCGTGATGAATATCTAAAATATTTATCCGGCTTCGCTAATTCAGATGGCGGTAAACTAATTATTGGAATAACTGATGATCGTAAGCCTATCGAAGTAAGATACATCCACAAATTATTAGACGAAATTCCTAATAAATCCAAAAACCTTCTTGGAATTATTCCGAGTGTTAAGTTAGAAAAAAGCGGAAACGTTGATGTTTTAGTTATTGAAGTTGGCAAATCATATGCTCCTATTTCTTACGAAGGGAACTTTTACATTCGCAGCGGAAGTTCTCTCTTTCAATTAAAAGGTAAAGACTTAAATGAATTTCTGATTTCTCATTCCGGTAAAACGTGGGAAGACTACACCGAAGAAAATGCTACAATTTCTGATTTAGATGTTTCAACCATCAATGAGTTCAAAAGTCTTGCTGTGGAACGATTTCCTTTAGCCGAACAAGAGAAAAATAATTTCAAGCTGCTTGAAAAGCTTAATCTTGTTGAAAATAAAAAGCTTAAAAGAGCGGCATTACTTTTATTTGGTAAAAATCCGAAGAAATTCTTTCCCGGCGCTTTCATTAAGATAGGAAAGTTTGTTAGCGACACGGATATAATCAGCTCTGATGATATTGAAGGCAATCTTTTCCAACAAGTTAATAAGGCAATGGAGGTTTTGAAAAACAAATATCTTGTCTCTAAAATAAAATTTGATGGAATTTACCGAAAAGAAGAACTTGAATATCCAATTGATGCTTTACGGGAAATTATTCTAAATGCAATAATTCACAAAGATTATCTTGGAGTTCACACGCAAATTAAAGTTTACTTCGATAAATTCTATGTTTGGAACGAAGGGGGCTTACCAAAAGAAATTTCTATTTCTGACTTAAGTAAAGACCATGCCTCCCGCCCGCGCAATAATCGTATAGCGGATATTTTTTTCAAAGCCGGATTAGTTGAGACCTGGGGGAGAGGTACAATTAAAATAATTAACGAATGTTTAAAGGCGCAATTTCCCCAGCCAACTTTTTCAGAAAAGCAGAACGGATTTTCCGTAACAATACTTAAAGATATTTACACTGAAGAATATATTAGAAGGTTAGGTTTAAACGAAAGACAGATTAAATCATTCTCCTTTCTAAAGCAAAATGGTAAAATTACCAACAGTGATTATCAGAAAATTAATAATACATCAAAGCCTACAGCCACCCGTGACCTTAAAGAAATGGTTTTACATAATATCTTGTATCAAAAAGGCACTAAAGGTTCTTCAATTTATTATGTATTAAAATTAGTTGGCTCATAGTTGGCTCAGTCGGCTCATAATGGAATCAAACGGCTCAAAGTTGGCTTAATGACGCACTTTGTGCCTCAGTGCCTCTGTGGCGAAAAAGAATTGCCGCTAAGACACGAAGCTTTAAAAGATACCCTCTTTTCATCAGATGGTATCTCTAAAATTAAATAAGTAATTTGCAAGAAAATTATAAGGAAATTATAATATTATGAGTACAAAAGATGAAGTGCTTAACCAATTACAGCAAGTTAAACCAGTGCTTATTTCAGAATATGGTTTGAAACGTATAGGACTATTTGGTTCTTTTGCTCGTAACGAACAGAACAACGATAGTGACATTGATATCGTTATCGAAACTTCCAAACCGGATTTTAGCAGCTTTGCCGGAACACTTCTCTTGCTTGAAAATGTGTTCGGCACAAAGGTGGATTTAATTAGAAAACATAGCAAGATGCGAAAATCTTTAGTTGATAGAATTGAAAAAGAGGTTATCTATGTCTAAAGAATTACAAGGACAAAGAGAAAGAAATACCATCCCTCAAAGGAAAACTGTTTCTAATATAAATTCTCTTCCAAATAAAAATCTTATTGTTGTCTTAACTGAATTAGAGCAAAAACTAAATATTTTATTTGCCGATAAATTAAAAAAGATTATTCTTTTTGGTTCTTATGCCAGAGGTGATTATGACACTGAATCAGATGTAGATGTGCTTGTTGTGCTTGATGATGTTAATATCAAAAGACATAATACGGCTCTCTCAAATATTGAACTGCAATTATTTGACAGCTATAATCTGCTAGTATCCATACTTCCCGAAAATGAAAATTATTTTGACAGCAACGCTGCCCGGTTACCTTTTTTCAAGAATGTTACTGAAGAAGGGGTTTTGGTTTATGGATAATTTTAGCGCAAATCTTGTAAAATATAGAATTGATAAAGCAACCGATGAATTAGAACTTGCACAGTATTGCACTGAGGTTCATAAATTTTCTAAGTCTTTAAACTGTTCCTATTACGCAATATTTCATTCCGCCCGTGCTTTACTTGCTATTGATAACCTTGATTTCAAAAAACATTCCGGTGTTATTTCTTATTTTATTAAAGCATACATTAACACAACTATTTTTGATAATGAACTTGGTGTAATAATTAGAACTGCCGAACGAGAAAGAAATAAAGGCGACTACCAGGATTTTTATGTAGTATCTAAAGACGAAGCAATTACACAGTTTAATAATGCTAAAATGTTTTTCCATAAAATCAAAACTTATCTCGAAGAACATTACGAAATGGAATTATAAACCTTGGTGTCTCCGTAACCTGGTGGCGAAAAAAGAATTGCCACCAAGACACCA
>JAVHOS010000280.1:0-1824 GCA_036170205.1 Ignavibacteriaceae bacterium
AAATCAATAACGCTATTGCGGAAGTTGATCCGATTGCTGTAAAATAATACCAGATATAATGTGCATGAAGATAAGCAGTCGGGAACTGTGCTGCGGTTAATGTAGTTGGATCAGGGCAGTAGGCGGTTAACAGGTAACCTGAGATTCCAAATCCCAACAACGATGCGAGAAAGGAATAGAGATGAGAAAAACCGAGATACAAACCTTCTTCCCCTTTTGGCGCTTGCAGAGAAAAAAACTCCAGGTATCGTGGAGCAATAAAACACTCAGCCAAACCTTGAATTGCAATTCCGGAAATTAACGTTACCGTTATTGGGTGCATCGAGAATAAACCGAAGATTGAAATAGAATCGCCGGTAATAGTAATTAGCAGAGAACTTAAAGCCATCGTTGTTGCTGATAAAGGCATTAACAACATTCCAACGCTCATAGAAGTTATTGCTGAAACTTTTCTCATCAGATGTGTAATCAGCACAACCATTGTCATCACTACAAAAGGATTAACGTTTGCAATCCATTCCGGCGAAGCATTCTTCCCGACTAATCTCAGTACATACTTTGGCATCGTAGCATACATTTGATGCTGAATGATCCAGAATCCGGTTACAATTAATATTAAGGTAACCAGCCTAATATTTGTAGCAACTTTAATAAAATTCCTCCAAACTTCTTTAATATTTTTTCCTTCGCCTATTGCATCAACATTTTTATAAAATAAGAAAACGGCGACAAGAGCAATGAAAGACATTGTTGCAGAGAAAAAATTTATCGACTCTAAACCCAAATTTATGCGAAGGGGATAAGCGATCGTTTTTCCGAAAAAAGCTCCGACGTTTACAATTCCATAAAAAATTGAGTAAGCTTTTGCTCTTGTTAATTCCGTTGATGTTTTAGCAACTGTTCCGGTAATGATGGATTTTATAAACGAACCTCCAACCATTAAAACAATAATTGCCGGAATTACTATCGGTTTATAGGGCAAAGCGCCAAGTGTAAAATATCCGATTGAGAGAAGCGAAAACGCCAAAAGAATTGCTTTACGAAAACCGATTTTATCTGCCAAAGCTCCGGTGAATGGAGGAAGAAAATAAAGTCCGGCAGAAAAAAATCCGCCGATCCACGCCGCCCAAATATCATCAAAGCCAACAACATTGGTTAAATATAACGTTATGGCTATAAACACGGCGTAGTAAGCTGCCCGCTCAAAAAGTTCAACTACGTTAGCTGTCCAAAATGCTTTTGGAAAATTCCAACTTCCGGGTTTTGCTGAATTCAAACATAGCTCCATTTTTTTTTGATAAAACAAATATAAGAATTTGTTTCAGATAGTTCGCCGCCGTAGATAAAGTAAAAGGAATAGGGTTGAGTTTTCTCCACAATCGTTTATTTGGGTGCATTTTGAAGTAAAGGTTGTTTTTTATGCTGTTTTAGTAAACCACACCATTAATTGTTTGCGTTCAGCATTCTTTGATGGTAGAATAATTTCCCAAAATTCGATAATTGATAGAACGAGTTTATTTTTTAGAAGAAATAGTAAACTTTTATCATCTTTATTTGTGGAACATTATTTGTTACATTTACAACGTAATTAACAATTATTTCAAATTACTGAAAGAGGACTTTTATGAAACGAATTTTACGTTTTTCTTTTCTCGCACTCTTTGCTGCTACCTTAGCATTCCCCCAAGTGGTTAGTGTTAAGCGTTTGGCAAAATCTGCTTTTCAACTTGGTCTCAGTTCTTCTACTGCAACTACCTGGCCGGTTTCAAGCGGACTAAGAGTTGTTGCAAAAGGACAAACAGTTTATTTCAAAGCTGATACGAC
>JAVHOS010000281.1:0-9128 GCA_036170205.1 Ignavibacteriaceae bacterium
TTGTCGTTCCGCCGCCAACGGCTAAGCGAACGGTTTTATAATAAATGCTATTTTCCAGCGTCATTGCTGAAGCGGCGTTTGGAGAAATTACTCCGTTTGTATTTGGTCCCCAACCGTTAAACTCGCCAGGCAAAAAAACCTTTACCGCATTTGCGCTTGCTTTATAGCGGAAGGTAACGTCAACTGAATCTTGCCCATGCAAAACAAACGGAACAAGTAACAATAAAAGTATAAATTGATTTCGCACAAAAACTCCAATAGTTTTAATGATGATTATTTTAAAGAATTAAATTTTGGTTTGCCTGCTTCCAGCCAGGCGGTATAATAAACAGCGGCTATGTCTTCAGCGGCTTCTTGTAAAGCCTCTTCAGTTACATATTTAGTTTTGAACCATAAAATTTTGTAATAAAGAGTGTCGTATTTCCCGGAGGCTTCTCCTTTAGCAACCAGATCGGCAGAAAATAAAATAGCGCTTCGAGCGTTTGAACGGTAAACTGTTTGAAAGAAATCATTCTTCAGGTTATCGATCTTTTTAACTTTTACATTTTTCACAAAGACTTTTTCCAATTCAGGAAGATGAGCATTTACCATCTCCGATTCATACCGCTCATGGATATCGGTTTGCCCGGTTAATTGTCCGTTATAATTAAGAATAGTGTGCATCGGTTGATGAGCATCGGCAAAATAGTGTGAAAAGTCACGCATCAATTCTTTGGTTTTTTCTTTCTGTTTTAGTTTCATCGCCAGTACTAATTTATGGTAAGTATCTTCCAATACCCAGGGTAAAATACCGTTGATAGTTACAATTGAGTCGCCGTAAAGTTTACTTACCGAATCTCTATCCTCGATCATTCTTGCCTGGTTGAATTCTTTGAAATAATCGAGATCGATAAAATGCTTCGGGAATTCATCTTTCATATATTTTTTTCTGCGATCAGGTTGACTCGCTTCGGCGATAAGGTAATCCGACAATTGTTGGAAATCTTTCATCTGAGCCGGTAAAATTTCCATCGCGTTTTTAACTATCAACTTGTGACCTTTTTCTCCCCAGCCATAAATATTTTGCACTGCAAAAACAAGAATTAAGAGATAAAGGAAAAATTTATTCATTCGTTATTCCGAAAAGTTGTTACGGTTTAATTTGCTCTTGCTGATATTGGATGAGCCTGTTGATAGATTCATTTATTTAGGATTTCTTTTAACTTCACGTATAAATTAAAAAAACTGAGAAGGATTAACAAGGCGTTGCTAAAAGAGACTAAAAATAAGGTGAAATTGGTGAATTCGGTAATTAGTGCGGGTACTTTTTTCTCCCGCTACTGACTTTCAGCATTTAATTTCTTAAATTATAAATGAAGAAATTAAAATCAAGGAAACTTTATGACCTCTAGAGAAATTATAAATATTGAAGATAAATTCGGCGCACACAACTATCATCCGCTGGATGTTGTGATTGAAAAAGCTAAAGGCGTTTGGGTTTGGGATGTTGACGGAAACAAGTATCTCGACTGCCTTGCGGCTTATTCGGCTGTGAATCAAGGGCATTGCCATCCGCGAATAATAAATAAGGCAAAAGAACAATTAGAAAAAGTTACGCTTACTTCACGGGCGTTTAGGAATGATCAGCTTCCGTTTCTCTGCAAAGAATTGTGCGAACTCACCGGATACGAAATGATGCTTCCGATGAACTCCGGCGCCGAAGCCGTTGAAACCGCCTTGAAAGCTGCACGCAAATGGGGTTACAAAATTAAAGGCGTTGAAGAAAACAAAGCCGAAATTATTTGCTGCACGAATAACTTTTCCGGTAGAACAATCTCAATAATTTCTTTTTCTACCGAAGAACAATATAAAGACGGATTCGGCCCATTTACTCCCGGTTACAAGATCATTCCTTATGGCGATGTTGAACTGCTTGAACAAATGATAAGCAAAAATACCGTCGCTTTTTTAGTTGAACCGATACAAGGCGAAGGCGGCGTAATCGTTCCGCCGGAAGGATATTTGCAGAAGGCATTTGAGATTTGCAGAAAAAATAATGTCCTTTTTATTGCCGATGAAATTCAATCCGGCTTGGGAAGAAGCGGAAAACTTTTTGCGTTCGAGTATGAAAAAATTCGCCCCGATGCGGTAATAATCGGCAAAGCGCTTTCAGGCGGCTGCTATCCGGTGTCGGCAGTATTGGCTGATAGACAATTACTCGGTGTTTTCAATCCGGGAGATCACGGTTCAACATTTGGCGGCAATCCTCTCGGAGCGGCGATCGCGCGCGAAAGCATTAAAGTTCTCCTCGAAGAAAAATTAGTTGAAAATTCTTTTGAAATGGGAAATTATTTCAGAGAAAAATTAAATGAAATAAAATCAAAGCATATAAAAGAAATTCGCGGAAAAGGTTTATTCATCGGCGTTGAACTGTTCCCCGAAGCAGGCGGCGCAAGAAGATTTTGCGAAGCCCTAAAAGACCGCGGTTTGCTTTGCAAAGAAACACATACCAACGTTATCAGGTTCGCTCCTCCGTTGGTAATTACGAAAGAAGAAATTGATTGGGCAATGGAGAAAGTTGCTGAAGTACTTGTAATGGAGTGAAAACAGTCATTAGTCACCGGTCAATTGTCATTGTTGAATTACAAATGACTATTGGCTTCTGACCAATAACCAATAACCAATGACTAACCTCGAACTACATATCAAAAACATGGTCTGCAACCGATGCGTAAAGGTTGTACATGATGAGTTAGAAAAACTCGGCTGCACAATCCATTCAGTGGAACTTGGCAAAGCTGTAGTTTCACTTCCTGACGAAACAACTCTTGAGGCTATGAGAATTATTCTTGAGAAAAACGGTTTTGAGTTGATTGAAGATAAAAAAGCCCAACTTGTTGACAACATTAAAACCGCGATTATCGAGTTGATCTATCAAGACAAACTTGAAGAGATGAACATCAATTTTTCCGATTACCTATCCGAAAAACTTGGCAAAGATTATCACTACCTCACTTCACTTTTCTCTTCGATGACAGGGATAACGATTGAGAAATTTTTCATTCTTCAAAAAGTAGAACGTGTTAAAGAATGGTTGATTTATAATGATTTTACTTTGAGCGAGATGTCTTTTAAACTTGGATACAGCAGTGTTTCGCATCTCTCCAATCAATTCAAACAAGTAACGGGATTAACTCCAACGCAATTTAAAAACCTGAAGATCAAACAAAGAAAGTCGCTCGATAAGCTTAGCCCGCAGTAACAATCTTACAAACCAAGTCAAAAATTGTATAACGGACTCTATCCGCAAATCAATATTTTTCGTTCAGCGAAATTAAAAGAATTATGGACAAACAAAAAAAATGAAGAACGAAAAAAAAATATTTTCCGTAACCGGAATGACTTGTTCCGCGTGCGCTGGAAGCGTGGAATCAATTTTAAAAACTCAAAACGGAATTTTTTCCGCAGCGGTTAATTATGCGAACAACTCCGTACTTGTTGAATTTAATCCCGGACTTGTTTCTCCAAAAAAAATGAAAGAAGCTGTGCAAAGTGTCGGTTATGATCTACAAATTGATGAGACCAAAACTCCGCAGGAATTTGACGAGGAACGGCATGTAAAACTTGCGAAAGCAAAAACGAATGTGATCTTCTCATTGATTTTAACGGTTCCTGTGGTAGTTCTTGCAATGTTTTTTCATCATCCTGCGGAAAGCACAAAATGGATTTTAACTCTGCTCACCGGTGTGATTTTATTTTATTTCGGAAAAGATTTTTTTATTCAAGCGTACCAAAAGGGAAAGCGCTGGCAAACCAATATGGATACACTGGTTGCATTAAGCACGGGAATCGCTTTTCTGTTTAGTCTATTCAACGTGGTTTATCCACAGTTTCTCATTTCACGCGGATTTGAACCGCATCTTTATTTTGAATCTGCCGCAGTTATCGTTTCGTTCATTCTTTTGGGGAAATTTCTTGAAGAAAAAGCAAAACACCGCTCTGCAGAAGCAATAAAAAAATTGATGAACCTTCAACCTAACATTGTAACAGTTATTCGAAATGGAAAAGAAATTCCTATTTCAATCAAAGAGATTTTGAGAAGCGAAATAATAATTGTAAAGCCTGGTGAACGCATTGCGGTGGATGGAAAAGTCGTTAGCGGCGAATCTTATTTAGATGAAAGCATGTTAACGGGAGAATCACTCCCGGGGTTAAAAAAAACAGGTGAAAAAGTTTTTGCCGGAACGTTAAATCAAAAAGGAAGTTTAGAGATTGAAGCGCTTCAAATTGGTGAAGAAACTTTACTTGCTCAAATCATCCGGCAAGTACAGGAAGCGCAAAGCAGCAAAGCGCCGGTGCAAAAATTAGTTGATAAAATCGCTTCCGTGTTCGTCCCGGTTGTTGTGGGAATTTCCATGCTTACTTTTTTCTTGTGGATCGCTATCGGCGGCAACGCTTATTTTATTCATGCAATTACTTCAATGATAACGGTTCTTATCATCGCTTGCCCATGCGCGCTTGGATTAGCAACGCCAACAGCATTAATGGTGGGGATTGGCAAAGGCGCACAAAACGGAATTCTTATTAAAGACGCCGAGAGTTTAGAAAAAGCGCATAAGATGAATGCATTAATTCTTGATAAAACCGGGACGATCACCGAAGGAAATCCGAAAGTTGTTGAAGTGGTTTGGCAAAAAGGAACGCTGAATAAAAATGATCTTGAGAACATTCTCTATTCAATTGAAAGTAAATCAGAACATCCTTTAGCCTCCGCGGTAGTTGCCCATTTTACAACTGAAGTGAATAAAAAAATTGAGGTTGAAGCGTTTGAAGCGATAACCGGTAAAGGCGTAACCGCAATTGCCGGTGGTTCAAAATATTTTCTCGGGAATGAAATTTTTCTTTTTCAACAAAATATTTTGGTTGATGATGAACTCCAACATCGTGCGGCGGAATTAAAAGCCGAAGCAAATTCAATTATTTTCTTTGCTGATGAACTGCAAACTCTTTGCCTTATCGCTATTGCTGATACGGTTCGGGAAACTTCAAAAGAAGCGATCCATCAATTAAAAAAAATGGGAATTAAAGTATTCATGCTCACCGGTGATAATCATCAAACTGCTTTTGCTGTTGCAAAAAAAGTTGGTATCGATTCTTTTCAATCTGAATTAATGCCCGCGCAAAAAGGGGAGTTCATTAAGCAATTGCAAAAAGAAAAAAATATTGTGGGAATGGTTGGCGACGGCATAAACGACGCGCAAGCATTAACGGTTGCCGATGTGAGTATTGCGATGGGAAGGGGAACCGACATTGCGATGGATGCGGCTCAAATTACGCTCATGAAATCGAACCTCTTTTCTATTGTACAAGCAATTGCTCTTTCGCGCGCAACGGTAAAAACGATCAAGCAAAATTTGTTTTGGGCGTTTGTTTACAATATTGTTTTAATTCCCATTGCAGCGGGAGCGCTTTATCCTTTTACCGGTTTCCAGCTTGATCCGATGATCGCCGGAATTTCTATGGCGATGAGTTCTTTCTCCGTGGTTTCAAATAGTTTACGATTAAAGAGTTTAAAAATTTCTTAAAGGAAAATTGAATGGCAGAATTATTATTCAAAACGAACATCAAGTGTAACGGCTGCATCGCAAAAGTTACTCCGTTTCTTGATGGCGAAAAACAAGTTAGCCGGTGGAAGGTTGATCTTGAAAATCCGGAGCGAATTCTTTCTGTAATAAGTGAAACGATATCTTCGGAATCAGTTGTTGATCTTTTAAAAAAAGCCGGCTATACGGCTGTGGAAGTAAAATAACAGTAGAGCCATGCTAATAAGTAGAGCCTTGCCATGGCAAGGCTCTACATTCATCAATTATAAATAAACCTGCATTGCTTTTTTCGTCAGTTCAAAAGCTTGTTTAATTTTTGGAATTTGCTGTCTTGCTTCCTGCAGATCACTTTCTTTGCCGGCAAATTCCAAAGCTTTAGCCACATCACCCAATAAATTAGCGCCTAAGGCGTAGCTGGCGCCTTTAATTGTATGTCCTTCAGCGCCGCCTCTGGCAAAATCACGATTCTGAAAATGTTCTTCAAGTTTAGTTATCCGTTCGGAAGTATCGGCAAGAAAAGTAGTAATCAGATCAACCTGAAAATCTTTATCGTCCATGCTCATGGAAGAGAACTGTGCTTTGTCAAAAATCTCACTCATATCCTTGCTCTCGTTTTTAATTTCATTTGTAATTACGTTTGTATTATTTTTCCCGATGTTCAACCATTTATCAAGCAGCGCAATAAATTCATCGGTCTTAATTGGTTTTGAAATATAGTCATTCATTCCGGCGGCAAGACATTTATCTTTATCGCCAATCAACGCATGAGCGGTCATCGCAATAATGGGGATGGTTTCACCGATGCCTTTTATCTCTCTTATTTTTTGTGTTGCCGTCCAGCCGTCCATTTCCGGCATCTGAATATCCATCAGGATCAAATCATACCGGGCAAAAGCGAGCATCGTATCGTAAGCTTCGCGACCGTTATTGACAGCGTCAATTTGAAATCCGGCTTGCGCCAGAATTTTTGAAGCTACTTTTTGATTAACAGGATTGTCTTCCACCAACAATATTTTGAACCGCCCGCGTTGATTATGCAAATCTTGTTTTGAAAGCGCCGGTTCTTTTTTTGCTTCACGCTCAGCAGCTTCAATCTCAGATGTTTTCACCTGACTTTTGATTGCGCTAAAGAGTGAAGCGTTTTTTTGTTTTTTCAAAATAACCGAAAAAACAAACCGGCTGCCTTTGGTATAATCAGGATCAACTTTAATTGAGCCGTTCATCAACGAAACAAGTTCTTTGCAGATTGCCAATCCTAATCCGGTGCCGCCATATTTTCTAGACATCGTTCCATCAATCTGAGAGAAAGATTTGAAGAGAGCATCCATTTTGTCTCTCGGTATTCCAACTCCTGTATCTTCAATGGCGGAAATTATTTTAATTCTTTCCTGATCGATCTTCTCAGAGTTAATCGTAATACGAATATGACCCTTGTCTGTAAACTTAACTGCATTTGAAATAAGATTGATATAAACTTGCCGCAGCCGTTTGCTGTCACCGATCAAGAGTGGTGTTGTTCCGGGATCCACATCAACAATAACCTTCAATTTTTTTTCATTCACTTTAGTTGAAACCGGTTGTACCGCGCTGTTGATGAGTTCGCGAAGATTCAGGTCTTCATCCTCAAGTTGAAGTTTACCGGCTTCGATCTTAGAGAAATCCAAAATATCGTTTATGAGATCAAGGAGAGATTCCGCCGCCTGCCTTGCAGTTTTAACAAAATCCTGTAATTCATCCGAACTGTTATAGGCGCCTTGTTCAATTAAATTTAGGAAGCCGATAATTCCGTTCATCGGCGTTCGGATTTCGTGGCTCATGTTTGCAAGGAAAATACTTTTCGCTTCGCTTGAATGAACTGCATCTTTTGCAAGCGCTTCCGATTTTAACATTTCCTGCCGGAGTTTTTCTTCCGTTTTTTTTCTTTCACGTTCTAAATTTATCTGCTCGGTTATGTCCTGCATATTTCCTTCAAAGAAGAATCTTCCGTCTTCATCTTTTACTAACCGGTCGTTAAGGAGAACCATAACCGGGCTTCCGTCTTTTCTTTTTAGAGGAACGCGGAGATTGCGGACTTCTTTATGTTCTTTTAAAATCTCGATCAGTTTTGTCCGGTCTTCGGGATTTATGTAAATATCTTTTGTGATATTCATCTTCCTTAATTCGTACTCGCTTTCGTAACCAAGAATTTTGGCAAGCGCCGGATTGGTGGTTACAAACCTTCCATCAAAAGTAGATTGAAAGATTCCTTCGGCTGAGTTCTTAATAATCGAACGAAATTTCTTTTCGGATAAATTCATCCTATAAGATTTTTCAGCAAGTTCGGAGCGGAGTTTAAAACTTACTGCGCTTCCTACAACCGAGATAACACTGAGGAAAAGAACAAAGATTACCGACTCAAACATATTCGGGAGGAAATAGATTTTGTCTCCGTTTACCAGAATTGCACCGGCAAAAACAATGTTGTAATAAATGGAAACAATTATCTGGTTTTTTACTTCCCAGCTAAGAAACAAGGCTGATGTAAATATCATCAACCCGACGATCTGCGTATTAACGATGAGCGTTGACGGCATCAAAAAGATCATGTAGCCGCTTGAGGCAATAATAGTAACTAATAAAATATGTACTAACAGCACCGGTTTTTTTAAAGCATGTTTTGTATTAAGGATAACCAAAATGATGAATGCTACCAGCGTTGATGCTAATCGTGTTGCATAAACTTGAAGTGAAAATTCGGAGAAATGGCGAACCTCAAATACCATTGCAAATAATCCGGAAATGGCAATGAGCAGCGTAATAACTTTTAAAGGGATGATCAGGTATTCTTCCGATTCCTTTTTTATATATTCATACTTACGTTCATCAAATAATGCGGTCGGGTCTGTAAGAAAATTTAAGAGTGAATATTTGGGATTTGATTTTGCCATTGATAACTTAATTTAGTAATTAAAAAACTTCTTAACCCGATGACCGGATTTTTGAGTAAACGATTTAATACCGCTCTAAATTAGTACTTAGAAAGAATTTTTCAAAGGAAAAATTACTATGCTTGAAGTGTTGAAACAACTTGATCTCTCGATTTTCTATTTTTTTAACCACACTCTCTCATGCGGAGTTCTTGATTTTTTCTTTTCGTTCATAACAAATGTACGGCATTGGTTTCCCGTTTATATTATTGCGCTGCTTTACCTTACAATAAAAGGAGGCAGAAAAGGAAGGATTGCTGCGGTGTTTGTTTTGCTGTTAGTTGCCGCAACAGATCAATTTGGGGCAAGAGTGATAAAAGAAATATTTCATCGGCTGCGTCCATGCAACGCTTTAACGGATGTTCTTACACCTTTAGGCTGTACCGGAACATTTTCTTTCCCTTCGAATCATGCTTTAAATAATTTTGCGGTTGCATTTTTCTTTTTGCTTTTATATCCCCAAACGAAATGGTATTTAATAACCGTTGCCTCTCTTATTGCAATCTCTCGTGTTTACCTTGGACTCCATTATCCCTCCGATATTCTCGGCGGAGCAATTTTAGGAATTGGTTTCGGGTAT
>JAVHOS010000282.1:0-1817 GCA_036170205.1 Ignavibacteriaceae bacterium
GGGAAGAAACTTAAATTATCGATGTACCATTTTTTTGATTCTTCCAAATTTTTCACACGGACGAGGACAGTATCAAGCCGGTTAAATATCCCTGCTTTATTAACTTTTATCTTCAAAATTTTCCTTTCAACATAAATTCTTGAATCCTTTATTTAAAGCTAATAAATTGACGGCAAGAATTTAAGATAAAAGAGCGTTCTAATTGTAACTTTCTAAATATTTGAAAGTCTAAAAATAAAAAAGGAGTCAAAATGAAAAAGAAAATTACTTTTCTACCATTATTTTTATCGGTCTTGTTTGCGATGATCTTCACACAAGCCGCCCTACCTCAGGATTTATCGCTTCTTCACGAAAAAACTTTTGCCACTGATCCCGGAAAATTGTTAAAGATAGAGGTTCAAAACGGAAGCGTTAAGATAGAAACATGGGACAAAAGCGAAGTTCATGTAAAAGTTTTTGGAAACAATAAAGCAAAGGAAAAACTTGAATTTAAATTTGAAGAGGAAGATTGGGGTGTTTTTATTTCTTCAAAACGAAAAGATAGTTTTTGGTTCTTTAACTGGGGAAACGCTCCTCGTGTTCGTTTTGAAATTATGGTTCCAAAATCTTATAACACAAAAGTTTCCACTTCAGGGGGAAATATCGGAGTTAAAAATTTAACTGGAAATATTGAAGGAAAAACTTCGGGCGGTGATCTTAAATTGTACGACAACGTTGGAAATACAAACGCTTCTACTTCTGGAGGCGATATCATCGTAAAAAATAGTAAAGGGAATACTAAAGCTTCAACTTCAGGCGGAGATATTTCTATTGTTGATTTTAACGGCGATCTTGAGGTTGCTACTTCCGGCGGTGATATTGAAATGAAAGGCGGAAACGCAAAGATCGATGCTTCCACTTCAGGCGGAGATGTTAAATTAGATTACTGGGGAGATAACCTTGGAATCGATCTCTCAACTTCGGGCGGTGACATTACCGTTTATTTACCGGCTGATTTTTGCGCAAAAGCAAATTTAAAAACTTCCGGCGGAAGCATTAGCTGCGAACTTACTACGAATAACGTTGTAAAAATTTCTTCCTCACGCTTTGAGGCTGATTTAAACAAAGGTGGAAAAAGTTTAATCTGCAGAACTTCCGGCGGAGATATTAAAGTAAAGAAAAAGTAAAAAAATCTTTTCTCAATTACTAACCATGAAGGATGAAAATCCTTCATGGTTTTTTTATATCTACTCGTAAATTACTTCAAAGAAGAATGATTAATTGTCTGATTAAAAATATCGACAGAGTCATTTTTTCGCCGGTTTAGTTTCCTCCCTATTTTAATTCTTTTTTAAGTAGTCTTTTAGAAAGTTTTAAGCTATTTGAAATTAAGTTCTCAAAATAAAAAAAGGAGTTTTTATGTTCGATACCAGTCATCTTCATCCGATGATCGTTCACTTTCCGATCGCTTTGTTAATTGTTGGATTTTTAGCCGAAGTTGTCGGTCTTATTCTGAAGAAAGAATTTTTCACCAAAGCCGCTTTTTATTTGTTGATACTTGGAACACTCGGAGTTGTTTCGGCATATATCTCCGGCGATATTGCGGGAGACGGCATTACAGAAACCGGACAATTAAAAAACGCGTTGGAAGCTCACGAACATGCCGCGCAATTAACGCTTTGGTTAATGGTAGGCGCAGCAGTTGTAAGAATTGCCCTGGTGTGGATGAAAAAATTTAAAGGAATACTTAAATATGTTGCGTTCGTCCTTTTTCTTGTTGGCGTTCTTTCCGTTGCACGAACAGGATATTATGGCGGTGAACTTGTTTATAAACATGC
>JAVHOS010000283.1:0-1809 GCA_036170205.1 Ignavibacteriaceae bacterium
TTAAACTTGTACCGGTGCAATCGGGTTTGCCGTGTGACGCATCGAATGGACTTTGTTTTTTGGTTCTAAACTTACTTCATCTTTTACAACCGCATCAAACTCTTCTCTAAATCTTTCGATCATAAATTTAACGGGCCAAGCTGCTGCATCACCTAAAGCGCAAATGGTATTGCCTTCAATATTTTTTGCAATCGTTACAAGAAGATCAACATCTTTTTTTGTCCCTTCACCACGAGCTATTCTATTTAAAATTTTCAACATCCACCCGGTTCCTTCGCGACAAGGAGTACACTGTCCGCAACTTTCGTGATAGTAAAATTTTGCGATACGCGCTAAAACTTTTATTAGATCAGTATCTTCATCCATCACCATAATTCCGCCGGTACCAATTGCAGAGCCGACAGCTTTAAGCGATTCCGCATCCATCTTAACGCCTTCAAGTTGATCGCCGCGTAACGGAGGCATTGAAGAACCGCCGGGAATAACACATTTAATTTTTTTATCGCCGATAACTCCACCGGCGTATTTATAAATAATATCCGTAAGCAAAGTTCCTGAAGGTAATTCAAACACTCCGGGATTGTTTACGTGTCCGCTTACGCCAAATAAAATTGTTCCGGGATGTTTCGGTTCGCCGATTGCAGAAAACCATTCCCATCCTTTTTTAATTATTGGAGGAATGTTGGTAATCGTTTCAACGTTGTTAATTGTAGTTGGGTTTCCCCAGAGACCATTTTGCGCCGGGAATGGCGGCTTTACACGCGGGTAGCCGCGCTGTCCTTCAATTGAATTCATCAATGCCGATTCTTCTCCGCAGATATAAGCGCCGGCTCCTTTATGCACATAAATATTGCAAGAAAAATCTGTTGCGAATGTTTCTTTCATCTTGTCACCGATGAAACCTTTTTCGTACGCGTCATCAACAGCTTTTTGAAGAAGTTTTATCCATTTATGATATTCACCTCGTACATAAATGTAAGCGCTCTTTGCACCGATCGCATAACACGCAATTATAGTTCCTTCAATTAATTGATGAGGATTGCGTTCTAAAATTTGTCTGTCTTTAAATGAACCCGGTTCGCTTTCATCACCGTTAACGCAAAGATATTTCGGCTTGTCGTTATTCTTCGGCATGAAGCTCCATTTTAATCCGGCAGAGAAAGAGGCGCCGCCTCTACCGCGCAAACCGGATTTTTTAACCGTATCAATTATCTGATCGGTGGTTTGCTTAAAAGCAGATTTAGCGGCATCGTAACCACCATTCTGCAAGTAAACATCAAGTTGATGAAGATTTTCTATTTCAGGTAAAACTATTTTTTCCATTTATAAAATCAATTTAATGAGTCTAATATTTGCAGAGCTTTTTCTTTATCTAAATTTTCAAAGTAATCTTCGTTCACTGCGATCATCGGCGCTGTGCCGCACGAACCCATGCACTCAACTTCTTCGAGAGAAAATTTTTTATCGTTTGATACTTCGCCGTTATCGAGTCCAAGTTTTTCTTTTACCGCATCATAAATTTGATAACCGCCGCGAAGCATGCAGGAAACGTTGGTGCAAACTTGAATGTGATATTTTCCCATTTCTTTTTTGTGGTACATCGTGTAAAAAGTAACTACGCCAAAAACATCTTCTTCGTTCATTTCTAAAATTGATGCGGTTGCTGACATCACTTCTTTAGAAATCCAGCCGTGTTGTTCTTGCGCAATGTAAAGAACCGGCATAACCGCCGCTTGTTTTGTGGGATATTTTTTTAATATCTGTTCAATCTTTTGAAGATTTTCTTCTGAAAATTTGAATTCCATTTTT
>JAVHOS010000284.1:0-1798 GCA_036170205.1 Ignavibacteriaceae bacterium
ATTACCCGAACGCATCCGACAAAAGTTATTGTTAATCTTGAAACGCAGGAAGTTGTAAAAAGATTAGCAGATGGAGTTGAGTACGTATTTTGGACTTTCGGTGGAAATGTTCCCGGAAAATTTATCAGAGTGAGGGAAGGCGATCTGATTGAATTTCATCTTCACAACGATCCAACGAGTAAGATGCCGCATAACATTGACCTTCACGCCGTGACCGGTTCAGGCGGCGGGGCAGCTTCATCGTTTACCGCACCGGGACATTCATCAACTTTTTCTTTTAAAGCTTTGAATACTGGATTATATGTCTATCATTGTGCAACGGCTCCCGTGGGAATGCATATTGCGAATGGGATGTATGGTTTAATTTTAGTTGAACCGAAAGAAGGTTTGCCGAAAGTTGACAAAGAATATTACATCATGCAAAGCGAATTTTACACAGAAGGAAATTACGGAGCGCCGGGCTTGCAGCCGTTTAGCCAAGCGAAAGCTGTAGATGAAAATCCTCCGTATGTTGTGTTTAACGGCTCGGTTGGTTCTTTAGTTGGTGATAATGCAATTACGGCAAACGTAGGAGAAACGGTTAGACTATATATCGGAAACGGCGGACCGAATTTGGTTTCTTCCTTTCACGTTATCGGAGAAATTTTTAACAAAGTTTATGGCGAAGGGGGAACGAACGTTAATCAAAATAATGTGCAGACAACATTAATTCCCGCCGGCGGTTCTTCAATTGTAGAATTTAAATGTGAAGTTCCCGGAACATTTATTTTAGTTGATCATTCAATCTTCAGAGCATTCAACAAAGGCGCGCTTGGAATGTTGAAAGTTAGCGGTGAAGCTCAATCAGATATTTATTCCGGCAAACAAAAAGATGAAGTTTATCTCGGTAACGGCAACCCGAGCGATGCAATGTTAAAAGCTAATCTCTTAAATGGCGCTCCCGATCCAAACAAAAAAATGTCAAAAGAAGAATTGCTCGCTTTTGGCAAAACTGTATTTACATCAACCTGCCAGGCATGTCATCAGGCAGACGGTAAAGGATTGCCGAATGTTTTCCCTCCGTTGGCGCAATCAGATTATTTATTAAAAAATAAAGAACGGGCAATTGCTACCGTCATCAAAGGTTTGCAAGGTGAAGTTATTGTGAACGGAAAAAAGTACAACAATGTTATGCCGCCGCAAACACTTGATGATGTTCAGATTGCGGCGGTTCTAACATACGTTCGCAATTCTTTCGGAAACAAAACGGATATCGTTACTCCGCAAGAAGTTGCAAAGGTAAGAGGCAAATAGAGATGAAACATTGGAAGTACTCCATCTTTGTTTTTGTTTTCATTCAGTTTTTGCTAACCTCAGTAAGTGCACAAGAGAAAACTATTCAACACGGAAAAGAAAAGATGGCGCTCATTCCAGCCGGTTCATACAAACCGTTCTTTAGCGATTCAAACAATGCAAAGGTAGTTGTCAAATCTTTTTATGTGGATCAATATCCTGTAACCAATGGAGAATTTCTTGAATTTGTAATTAAGAATCCGCGCTGGAAAAAATCAAAAGTGAAAAGAATTTTCGCCGATACAAATTATTTGAGTCACTGGAAATCAGATTTGGAATTAGGTGAAAACGTTAATCCCAAAAGTCCGGTTACAAATATCTCGTGGTTCGCAGCAAAGGTTTATGCGGCTTCAGTTGGGAAAAGACTTCCCACCGTTGCGGAATGGGAATATATCGGTAGAGCCAGTGCAACAAAAGCTGATGGAATAAAAGACATCGAATATAAAAAAACAATTTTGCAATGGTA
>JAVHOS010000284.1:1898-7692 GCA_036170205.1 Ignavibacteriaceae bacterium
AACGTATGCAATTCATAATCTGGGGTTCAGATGTGTAAAAGATGTAACAATAAAGGAAAAGAAAAAATGAAAAAAGAAATTGTTCTTTCAATAAAAATAATTTTACTGGTTTTTGCTTCCATCGCAATCCTTTCGTGCGGAAATAGCGAAAAGAAAAAAGTTGAAGTGAAAACTGCCGAAGTCAAAACCTATACAACAAAAAAATCTTGTTGCAGTGAAGATTTTGGCGGTGCAGCATACAGTGATAAATCAGTCTATCAATTAACCGGAAGCTGGATTGATCAAAACAACAAATCAATTCAACTTGGAAAATTTCAAGGGAAGAAAGTTGTATTGGCAATGTTCTTCGCAAGTTGTACTTACGCGTGTCCGATAATCTTAAACGACATGCAGAAGATTGAAAAAAGTTTATCTAACGAAAAACTTGAAAACACCCAATTCGTTTTTCTTTCAATTGATCCTGAAAGAGATACGCCTGAAAAATTACTTCAATATGCAAAAAGAAAAAATCTTGATTTGAACAGATGGTCGCTATTAACCGGGAAAAATGATGACATTCTCGAGATTGCAGCTTTGCTGGGATTCAAATTCCGAAAAGAAGCGAATGGAGATTTCTCGCATACTAATATGATCACGCTGTTAAATGAAAAAGGGGAGATCGCTTTTCAGTTAATCGGTTTAAATCAAGATGTAAAAGAAATTATTAAAAAAATATAAAAAGGAAAAAATCATGAACACTAAACAAGTAGAAAACATTGAGCGAAAAACTTTATCCGAAATTGTTACTAATGATTTCAGAGCTGCCGCAGTTTTTGAGAAATACGGATTGGATTTTTGCTGTCACGGCAACAAACCTCTCTGCGATGCGGTCAGCGAAAAACAAATTCCGATGGAAATTATGTTAACAAACCTTGCAGATGCTTTTCAATCGACTGATTCTTCCGCAATTAATTTCAATAACATGGAACTGGATGCGTTAGTTGACTACATTATCAATACTCATCACTCATTTGTTCGGGAAAAACTTCCATTTATAACTGAGCTAGGGAAGAGAGTAGTGAATGCTCATGGAGCCAATCATCCGGAAGTATTAGAAATCGCTCAACTTTTTGCCGGAGTAAAAGTTGAATTTGAAGGACACTTGATTAAAGAAGAAATGATCTTATTTCCAGAGATCAAAAAATTAGCGGAAGTGAAAAGAGGAGAAGCAGAATATATTCGCCCTCCATTTGGTTCGATTGCTCATCCGATCCGTGTAATGGAAGCGGAACATGAAAATGCAGGAAGCGCATTCGATTCAATTAAAAAATTATCGGATAACTATAATCCACCCGCCGATGCGTGTAACACGTTCAAAGTCTATTACGCTGAGTTGGAAAATTTTGAGAACGATCTGCATAAACATGTCCACCTGGAGAACAATATTTTGTTTCCGAAAAGCTTAATTTTCGAAAAAGAAAATCAGCAAATAAAATGAAACGACACCCGGCGCTCATAAATTTATCACGTGAACATCACGCTGCTTTGATCCTCGCGCAGATACTAAAGAAAGATGGTCTAAACTTTAAAGATATGCCAACAGATAGCGAAGGAAAGCGAATTTACACAATTTCCTTTTACAAGACGGAATTGGCAAAACACTTTCAGCATGAAGAAGAAATTTTATTTGCTTTTGTTGATAAGCAGAGCAGCCTTTTAACGGAACAAACTGCGCTGCTTATCGATGAGCATAAAAAGTTGAAGAATTTGATTCATCAATTATCAACCACCGGCAATCTCGAAAAAGTGCTTGACAAAATCGGGATGCTGCTGGAAAAACATATTCGATTTGAAGAACGGGTCTATTTTCAAAAAGTGCAGGAAATATTTTCCGAGAAAGAGTTGGACGAATTGTTAACGCTTCTTTCTCTGCCGCACGGAAATTCAAAGAAAGTTTCATAGGAAAAAATGAAGAATGATAATTTTTATAATGCGGTTTCTCCTTTTTATGATTCAATGATCTCGTTTGAGAGATCGCTTGAAAAGAGAAAAGCATTTTATGAAAAGGTTTTTGCCAAAAAAAATATTACAACCGCTGCCGATCTCGGATGCGGTTCCGGGTTGGATTCATTGGCTTTAGCGGGCATTGGTTTAAAAGTAACCGGGTTCGATCCTTCGGCAGAAATGATTAAGCTGGCAGAGAAAAATGCCGCAACTGCAAAAACAAAAATTAAGTTTTATCGAAAGGGAATTCTGGATATTCCCGATAGATTTGACGATACGTTTGATTGCGTAATTTCCTTCGGCAATACGCTGGCAAACATTAATAAAACCGACCTGACGAGAGCATTCCGTAAAGTTTCTCAACTGCTAAAAGCTAATGGACTTTTTCTTTTCCAAATATTAAATTATTCACGGATTGAAAAAGAGAAAGAAACGATCATCGGTATTGCGGAGAAAAAGGATTCGACAATAATCCGGTTTAATGAATTTCTTAAAGAAGAAATTATCTTTCACTTTTTGTCCATCAACAAACAAAACAATTCTGCTTCAAATCATTACAGCACAAAAATATTTCCTCACAAACAAAAAACAATTTCCACCTTCCTCCGGCAATCGAACTTATCGCGTCCAAAATATTATGGCGGTTTGGAGTTGGAAAAGTTCGATGCGAATAATTCAAAAGATCTTATCGTCTTCACAAAAAAAGTAAGTGTATAATAATATTTCATTGTATGAAGGATTTCTCACATACTTTATTGGATTCACTCAAAGGAAATTCACTTACTCAGCGGTAATTCTTTCTTTGCTTTCATTCCAATTCCTAAACTTCCGTGGCTTCGATAAAAAAGAGTATAAACGTCTTTATATTTTTTGTTTGAGGTTATGGTGTGTCGGTTGAATTATTTAAATTTGTCGGCAGCATTATTTGTATTGCTAATAATCATCAGGTAATAATCGCGAAGGCGTCTGTTTATTTGATTCTTTTTAATTACAGTTTTTACCTTGTTATTCATCATTTAAACATAAATCAAAACATGATATATCAAAAGTTTACTCTTATTTTTTCCGCCGTTTTTCTCTCCGTTTCGGTTGGCTTCACACAGTCAATTGATTCGGTTGGTGTTAATATTAATGAAATAAAAATCGGAAATACAAGCGTTGAAAAATCGGGATGGAAGAACCTTTCGATTCACGAAAATGTCCCTCTTTATTTTAAATTCGGACTTTCTTCTGAATCCAGGATAAAAATTTTCTACAAAATATTTTTGGACGGCAATCTTTTATCGGCAAACAGCAGTGAGAATTTTCTTTTATTAAATGATCTAAAAATAGGAACGCATGTTCTAAAAATTACTCCCGCCGCGCCGATAGGGGGAGAAGGAATTCCTCTTCTTATTTCTTTTTCGGTAATTGGCGATACGGTAGATCAACCAACAGCGGTGGGAAAAAAATCTGGCTTGGAGCCGCCGCCTTATCTCAGTTACCTCTTGTCGGTCATCATTGCGGTGCAGTTGATCATTATAATTTATTTGTTATCAGTTGCAAAGAGAAAAAAAATTATCCCGGAGAAGGTTAAGGAAAACAAAGCTGGAGGAACTCAAGATCGGACAGAACAAGAATTGACCGGACTTAAAAATACGATTGCAAGGTCTAAAGATGAACTAAAAGCCAAACAAGAAACCATAACGTATCTTCAGAAACAATTAAAAGAAGTCAACGAAAATATTCGAGATTTGGAAAGAGCTAATGTTCACCTGGTGGAACAGAAAGATAAACTCGAACAAAGTAAGTATAAACTGGAAGCGCTGCACTCGCAAAAAGAAGAAATGTTTGCGATGGTAATTCACGATATAAAAAATCCGGCTTCGGCAATACGCGGTTATATTGATCTGCTCAATTCGTTTGATCTTAATGCTGCCGAACAACAGGAAATAATGGTGTCGCTGGTAGCTACCTCGGAAGACATTGTAAAAATGTCGCAGGATATGTGCACAATCCTCGCCAAACCAATGCCGGAACCTTCGCTTAATTTTTCCAAGCATAACATTCAAAACATCATTGAAACAGTTGTAAACCAGAATGTTTCCTATTCCAAAACAAAAAAAGTTAAACTGATAAAAAAGAATTCTTCAACGTTGCCGGAACTTTATATTGATTGTGAAAAAATTGAAGAAGCGTTGGATAATTTGCTTAACAACGCAATTAAATTTGCTCCGCCTGATACAACCGTTGAAATTTTGAGTTACGTTAAAGACGATAAAAAGAAAACCGTTGTTGTTGCCGTTAAAGATACCGGCGTAGGGTTAAGTGATGAAGACATCAGGCGATCGTTCCAAAAAGGTTCTACGCTTAGCGCAAGACCAACCGGGCTTGAGCAAAGTTCAGGGTTAGGGTTATGGATCGTAAAAAAAATTATAGAAGAGCACGGCGGTAAAGTTTGGGTTGAAAGCAAACTTGGCGCCGGTTCAACTTTTGCATTTGAACTGCCTATTGAATAAAGGATAAGATCAATAAACGGTAAGTTCTCTTTCGGTTCAGTTTATCAACCTTAGGTTGAGTAAGAAATAATTTTTGTAATCGTAAAATATGTTAAGTAATAAACTGGAATTAATATGAAAAACGTCATGCTTATCGCTCTCTTCTTTTTTATTCCCTTTAAGCTCTTTGCGCAAAATGAAACTATTCTTCTTTATCCAAACGGCGTTCCCGGTCTTATCGGAAAACAAATCCCGGAGGATTCTAAAACCGCAGACGGCATCACACGCGTAAAAGATATAACTCAACCCGCTATTTATTGGTATCAACCTAAAGAAAAGACATCCGATGCAGCCGTAATTATTTGCCCCGGCGGCGGCTACAGCATCTTAGCGATTGACCATGAAGGATTTGACATCGCCACATGGTTTAATGAGCGGGGCGTTACTGCATTTGTTTTGAAGTACCGCTTACCTCAAGAAAATTTATTTGAAAACCGGGAGATCAGACCGCTGCAAGATGCTCAACAAGCTATAAGAATTGTTCGTGGCAGCGCTGAAAAATTTGGAGTTTCTCAAAATAAAATCGGCATTATGGGTTTTTCTGCCGGCGGTCATTTGGCTTCAACTGCCTCAACACATTTTCAAAAGCAAGTGGGCGAAATTACTGATACAGCAGTTAGCGTTCGACCCGATTTTTCTCTTCTTATTTACCCGGTGATTTCTTTTAGCGATTCTATAACACATACCGGTTCAAGAAGTAATTTGATTGGACAAAATCCTTCCCAAGAAAAAATTAAATTCTATTCAAACGATCAGCAGGTTACAAAAGAAACACCTCCGGCATTTTTGATAAGCGCTACTGATGACGGTGTGCCGACGGAGAATAGCATCCTCTACTATTCAGCATGTAAAAAAAATGGCGTTAATGTAGAAATGCATATCTACGAAAAAGGAGGTCACGGGTATGCACTCAAGAAAAAAGGAAGAGGTCCGGTAGAAACTTGGGCTGATCGAATGGAAGATTGGTTAAGAGAACGAAAGTTGATGAAATAGGAAAGAGGAATTCACATTACGCAATCTCTTTATCAAGTAACCCTGGCGTTTAATCCGGGGACTAAAATATGAAAAAACACTCGGTCTTTAGCCCATTAAAAGCGTTAATAATGGCTGATGCCTGCACTATTCATGGTTGTTCCATCCCCGCCATTCTGCGCAGTCCGCCATGGCGGATTTTTACTACCTATTTAATGCTGATTTCTGACTTCTACCTGAGCAACAACATTTTCTTTGCGGCGGTAAAGTTTTGTTTGCCGTCTATGGAAACTGAATGAACA
>JAVHOS010000284.1:7792-9049 GCA_036170205.1 Ignavibacteriaceae bacterium
TCATATTTTCTCCCTTTTCCGTAACTTGCATGTGCAATTAATAAAAAATTGAGGATGAAATGAAAAAAAGAACCATTGATCACATAGAATTAAAAGATAAACGCGTGCTCGTTCGCGTAGATTTTAACGTTCCGTTAGATGAAAATCTAAACGTAACAGACGACAAACGCATTGTAGAATCGCTTCCAACAATAAAGAAAATTATTGCCGAAGGAGGCAAAGCCATTTTGATGAGTCACCTTGGCAGACCGAAAGGGAAAGTAAATCCAAAATACAGTTTGGCTCCCGCAGCAAAAAAACTTTCCGAACTTCTCGGCAAGGAAGTTAAACTCGCTTCAGACTGCATCGGCGAAGCGGTAAAAGCGCAAGTAAATGAAATGAAAAGCGGCGACGTTCTTCTTTTAGAAAATTTGCGTTTCCATGAAGAAGAAGAAAAGAACGATCCCGCATTTGCAAAACAGCTTGCGGAACTTGGCGATATTTATGTGAACGACGCTTTCGGAAGCGCACACCGCGCGCATGCTTCAACAGAAGGAGTGACAAAATTTCTTGCGGTTTCTGTTGCCGGTTACTTGATGGAAAAAGAATTAAATTATTTAGGAAAAGCTGTCGGGAATCCCGAGCGTCCTTACTGCGCAATTCTCGGCGGAGCAAAAATTTCCGGCAAGATCGATGTGATAAACAATCTGCTTGACAAAGTTGATACGCTCATCATCGGTGGTGGAATGGCTTATACTTTTTACAAAGCGCAAGGCTGGGAAATTGGAACGTCTTTGCTTGAAGCGGAAAAAGTCGATCTTGCAAAAGAATTGCTTGAAAAAGTAAAAACAAAAAAATTACAATTCCTTCTTCCGGTTGATGTTGTAGTTGCGCCGGAATTTAAGAACGATTCTCCTCAAGAAGTTGTTAAAGTTAATGAAATGCCGTCTGACAAAATGGGGTTGGATATTGGACCGGAATCTATTAAGTTATTCAGCGAAGCAATTAGAAATTCAAAAACCATCGTTTGGAACGGACCAATGGGCGTTTTTGAATTTGACAATTTTGCCAAAGGAACAAATACCATTGCGGAAGTGTTAGCTGAAGTAACGGCAAAAGGCGCAATAACTGTTATCGGCGGCGGAGATTCTGCCGCAGCAATTGCAAAAGCCGGATTTGAAAAACAAGTTTCGCACGTCTCAACAGGCGGCGGCGCTTCGTTGGAATTCCTTGAAGGAAAAGTGCTTCCCGGCGTTGAAGCGTTGAATGATTAAGAAA
>JAVHOS010000285.1:0-8908 GCA_036170205.1 Ignavibacteriaceae bacterium
CGGCAAAAAATTCGTTGGCAAAAGTAAATCAAACACTCGGATTTTCGGACGGCGATAGTTCGCTTAACAATCAAAAAAGCACCGGGGACCAAATAGAAGCATTGTTTGCAGAAACTTATTTGCTTTATCAAAAAAAGTTATTTAGTGAATCGCTAACGGTGTTGATCGAATTAGAAAATTTTATTGAAAATACTCCAGAAGAAATCAAACCGGAAACAGCGGCTTCGATTTTTAATCTCTCCGGATTTAATTATTTATCAATAGGAGATAATGAGAAAGCGCGTCTCTCATTTGAAAAAGCATTGAATATTCTTCCTAACTCCTCATTTGCCTGTGCTGGGCTCGGCGAAATTTTCTATCTTGAAGGAAAAGACGTTGAAGCCAAAACCATGTATGAGTGGGCTGTAAAAAATGATCCGGATAATCAGATCGCACTTAAAGGACTTAATAAGATTAATGAGGTGTTAGGAATGGAATGTAATCACAATTCATTGAATGTTTCGCCAAATATTGACGAACAAATTGAAGCGTTGTTTTCGGAAACTTATTCGTTGTTCGAAAACAAAGCGTACAAACAAGCGCTTACCGTACTTCTTGAATTAGAAAAATTTGTTAGCAACTCTACGGAAGAAATACATCCCGATACTTTGGTTTCAATCATTAATCTTTCCGGATATAATTATCTCGGATTAAACGATATCGATGGTGCGCGCAAAGCTTTTGAGAAAGCGTTGAATATTAACCCGGGTTCTTCCTCTGCATGTGCAGGGCTTGGTGAAATATACGTATCCGTTGCAATGGACACTGAAGCAAAAATTATGTTCGAGTGGGCGGTGAAGAATAATCCTGAGAATCAAACGGCGGTAAGTTCGCTCGCAAAAGTAAATCAGAGACTTGGATTTTCACAAAATCATAATTCGCTTGTCCTAAAAAATATTAATCCTCTTCGCACAATTGAGAATAAGTTGGACTTAGCCGAAGAACTCATCGACAAAGAGAGAAATAATGAAGCAGAAATACTTTTACATGAAGTATTGGATAGTGAACCATCCAATGTTATCGCATTAAATAATCTTTCGGTCATCGAAATAATGAATAAGCATTATGAAGAGGCGGTTAAGTTAATTTCAAAAGTTCTTGCCATTAATCCGGAAGATGAAATCGCTTTGGGAAATATGAATTTCATAAAAGAAAAATTGACTTCAGTTCTGGAACAAGTTTAGTGTTAAAAAAAGTGGAAACATTGCGGAAAGATGAGAAGATAGAACTGCTGTTAACAAAAGCAAACAAGTATTTTGAAACCAATCAGTTTGATCTTGCAGAACGACATCTTAAACAAACTTTACACTTAAAGCCGGAAATGTTTTCCGCTTTATTTCAACTTTCAAAACTCTATTATATTAAAAAAGAATTTGCGCTCGCTGAAATCTTTCTGCTCAAAACCGTTGAAGTAAAATCTGATGTGGCAGGCATTTTTTCCTTCCTTGGTATCGTACGCAAAGAGCTCGGGAAATTTTCAGAGGCGGAACAAAGTTACCTTGCGGCAATTCAAGTTGATCCCAATTTTTATGAAGCGTATTATAATCTTGGAGTTTTGTATCATAAAAACAATCAGGTTGAACAGGCGGTTCTTTTTTATAAAAAAGCAATTGAATTGAACAGCGCTTTGTATCTTGCTTATTACAACCTTGGGAACGCTTATCGTGAAATGGAAATATTTGAAGAGGCGGAAAAATACTATTCGCAGTCGATTCAAATTAAAAAAGATTTTGCCGACGCTTATTACAATCTCGGAGTGATAAAGGAGCAGTTGTATGATCATGAAAACGCAATGCTGTATTATAACGCTGCACTGCTGCACGACAAAAATCACGTTAGCGCCCATTGGAACAGGTCTGTAATCTTATTGCTTCTTCAAAATTATGAGGAAGGTTTTAAAGAATATGAATGGAGGAAAAAAAGAAAAGAGTATCCACAAAGAAAATACTCAAAGCCCGAATTAACAGTCCAAAATGTAAAAGGAAAAATTGTTTTTGTTTATGATGATCAAGGGTTAGGAGATACGATCCAGTTCTCTCGATTTTTAATTAAGTTAAAAGAGTTAGGCGCTGTTGTTGTTTTTGAATGCGACAAAAAACTCAACGGTCTATTTAGCGGGTTTAAAGCGATTGATCAATTAGTAGAAAGATCGAACAATCAAGAACCGGAAGTTGAATACAATTACCATATCTCTCTTTTAAGTCTTCCTCTCTATTTTAAAACTAATTATCTAACAATTCCAATGGATTCTCCTTATTTAACAGCCGATAAAAAATTAACGGAAAAATGGAGCAGGATTATTGGAGATGGTAAAAAAGTTAAAGTCGGCTTGGTGTGGGCGGGAAATCCCCGCCATTCAAGAGATAAGCATCGGTCAATAAAATATCCGGAATTTGCCTCCATATTAGAATTAGAAGGCGTAGAATTCTTCTCTCTACAAAAATTTGGTGATGCTGATGTACGGTTGCAGTCGATTAATTTTAACGGAATAACAAAATTAGAAATAGATACTTTTGCTGATACGGCGGCAATAATTGAAAATTTAGATTTAGTAATTTCAGTCGATACTTCGGTTGCACATCTTGCAGGCGCAATGGGAAAGCCTGTCTGGAATTTGATTTACTATTATCCTGATTGGCGCTGGAGTTTGGAAAGTTCAACAACTCCCTGGTATCCATCAATGAAATTAATAAGACAGCCGAATCCTCTAAACTGGAAAAGCGTTCTTGAAGAAGTTGAAAAAGAATTAAAAGAATTTGTTAAACAAAAAACTCGGCTTACTCAAAAAGAAGGGGGTAACGCATTCATCGATGGGAAAAAGAAAACTCTTTACACAGGTTTAGCGAAAGGAAATAATTTTGGATGGGGCGTTTGCAGCAACTACTTAAAAAGAGAACTCTCAAAAAGAATTGAATTGATTAGTATTGATGAAGATGAAAACCCGCAAAATAGTTCTTCGGTTAATGGAACGGTTTTGCATGCGCTTGTTGATATCGATATGAATAGTCTCTACAATGTTCGAGGGAATAAAAATATTGGATACGCTTTTTTTGAGTATGAACTTACTCCATTATCCATGCAGAACTTGAAAAAGTATGATCTGGTTTTAGTCGGCTCAACCTGGAATAAGCACAAACTTGCTCAAGCAGGCTTTAATAATGTTGAAGTGTTAATCCAGGGGATTGATCCGGAAATTTTTTATCCCTCAGAAACAGAAACTGACAAGAAGTTCTTCAAAATATTTTCCGGCGGTAAGTTTGAACTACGTAAAGGACAGGATTTAGTTTTAAAAGCCGTAAAAATTCTTCAACAAAAATATCATGATATCGTTTTAGTAAACGCGTGGTACAATTTCTGGCCGGCAACAATGTCTTTGATGAGCAAGTCCAAACATATTAAGTATGAACTCATCGGAAAAAGTTGGGAAGAATACATGCTTAATCTTTATAAGATGAATGCGATCGACGCAAGCAGAATTCTTACTCTACCACTTGTTGCCAACAATAAATCCCGCGAGATTTATATGTACACAGACATAGGATTATTCCCAAACCGTGCGGAAGGCGGAACCAACCTTGTATTAATGGAATATATGGCATGTGGTAAACCGGTGATTGCTTCATCCTCAACCGGGCACAAAGATATTCTTACTGATCAAAATTCATTGCAGCTAAAAAAGATGAAAGAGTTTAAAGTTTTTGATGACAAGAAAGAACTCATTGCCGATTGGGAAGAAGCGAATATCGATGAAATAATTTCTCAGATTGAATATGCTTATTTCAATAGAGATGAGATTAAAAAAATCGGAGACAACGCGGCAGCACATTTAAAACAATATACATGGGAATCGACTGCTGATAATTTACTCAAATTAATCAACCGATTTTAGCAAGACCAAGATGACGAAGAGTTGCAAATGATAACCTTGAGCATGATAGTTAAAAACGAAGAGAAGCATCTTGCCAATTGTCTTGAATCGGTTAAGAATGTTGTAGATGAAATTGTTCTTGTCGATACCGGTTCTACTGATAACACACTTGAGATTGCAGAAAAATATTCAGCAAAAATATTTCATTTTGAATGGATTAATGATTTTGCCGCCGCTCGAAACTTCGCACTTGAAAAATCTTCCGGAGATTGGATTTTATATCTTGATGCCGACGAATGTCTTAAACAAAAATCTGTTTTTGAACTACAAAAGTTGACGAAAAACAAAAAACGTGAAGCTTATAAATGCATCATCAACAATATTGATGAGATTAATTCCCGTCCATCCGTAATGACCTATACAAGACTATTTCCGAATGATAAACAAGTCCGGTTTGATGGGAAAGTTCACGAGCAAATTGAAACATCATTGTGTAAAAATAATTATTCAATTAAATATTCCACAATTGAAATTGATCATTACGGATACAATCTTACCAAAGATGAGTTGAAAAATAAAGCGAAGAGAAATTTATCTCTTCTCCTTAAACAATTTGAGGAGATCAAATCTTCGTATTATGCTTTTCATTTGGGACAGACCTACGCAATATTAAATGAAAAAGCAAACGCAGTAACATATTTTACCACAGCCTTGTTGGATCCAAAACTCGAAAAAGCATCTCGATCGCTTGCCTATAGATATCTTGCAATAGATAATGCCGGGCGGCAAAATTATAAAGCGGCATCAGAGTTGATTGACAAAAGTCTGCAATGCGATAATGAACAGCCTTTGGCGTTGTTCGCCGCCGCAAATATCTATTTAAAACTCGGAGATGCTATCGTTGCTGATAAATATAGCCGAAAAGCTTTTGAGGTAAATAGAAAATATTTAAGAGGGGAGAAAACTTCCAATCAAAATATTTTAATTGATGAACTGCAGCTCTGCTATTACGGGTTAGAGATCGCTTTGCAGTCTAACAATAAAGAATTATTTAATTTTTTCTACAAAGAATATTCATTGTTAAACAAAACTTCCAATTCAGGTGAACTCGAACTGTTTGAGAAATTATTAAACAATCGACCGATACCGCCGGATAGATTGCAGAATTATGCAGCGCATATCACCAATTCGAATATTACACTGGCGCTGGCTTTATTTGATCGTTACAGCGACAACATTATAAAATTAGCATTGCTTCAACTATGTAAAGAAAGATTTTCCGGGAATCCGGTTTTCCTTAATAAGTTGGGGCTGTTGTTGATGAATGTTCAAAAACATGCTGATGCAGCTACGGCTTTTGAACAGTCAATTAATATTGATAACAACGATCCTTCGACAATTTTTTATCTTGTGTCTGCCTATCTTCAAAATAGAGAAGCGGCAAAAATAGCGGCAGTTGTTCACGCTGCCGAGCGGAAGTTCGCCGATCAGGATCAAGTGCTCGCGCGGCTTAATCTACTAAAAGAAAAACTGCCTCAAATATTTATTTAAATTATTTTTTAGTTCCCCCTAAACTTTTATTTTCACCCTGCGATAATATTAGTGAGATGAAAATCTTATTTAATAACAAGTCAGGCAAGGACGCCTGATAAAAAACAACCAAAATATACATGGAGGTATATTATGTCGTTCTCAATTAATTCAAATCTCGGTGCGGTAGCTGCTTACAACGCTTTAGCAAAAGTAACAGGATCTACCCAAAGCGCTCAGTTGCGTTTAGCTTCCCAAAAAAGAATCAACGCGGTTTCCGACGATACGTCAGGTTATCAAGTTGGTAAAGAACTCCAGGGCAAAATTGCTGTTATGAAAGCAGCCCAAGGAAACATCGGTTCCGCTAAGAACTTATTGGCAACAGCCGAATCAGCTCTTTCAAGCATTAATGATCTTTTAATCGCAATTAAAGGAAAAGTTGCAGATGCCAGCGATCCTACAAAGAACGCTACGTCACTTGCAGACGATATTAAAGCTTTAGGAAATGAAATAAGTTCCATCCTCACCAATACTAAATTCAATGACACAGCTTTGTTAAGCAATGCTTCCGGCACTTCATTCACATTCAGAACTGGTGAATCATCAAGTGATACACTTGCTGTTGCTTTAACTGATTTCACTAGTGCTGCTCTTGGTTCAATAACCGGCGCTAGCTCAGCTGACTTTGCACCTACTACTTCTCAAGTAGATACTCTTACTTCCAGTGTTAAGACCGCTTTAGGCACCATTGGTAACTACAATCAAAGACTTGACGTAAAAGAAGAGTATTTAACCGCTGCTATTGCAAACGCAAACGCATCCGTAAGCCGTATTTTTGATACCGATATGGCGATGGAACAACTGAACTCTACAAAGAGCCAGGTTGGCGGACAGATTTCAACTTCGATGCTTTCTCAAATGAATCAAGCTCCAAGTTCAATTCTCTCCTTGTTCAGATAAGATTCGTTCATTCATTCTCCCTCCCGGCAAAACCGGGAGGGATTTTTTTTACTTGACGATAAGGAATTTTTACGATGCAGCATTCAGCTTTGGCAAATAACCATTCAAATAGGATGAACCAATACTTAGTTAAGGAGATTTTGGAAGCTACTCCTCAGCAACTCCTAATTAAAGTGTATGATTTTGCGATTGCAAACTGTAACAAACATAATATGGTTAAAACGAATAATGCAATTCAAGAACTTATTAACTCATTAAATTTTGATACCGAACCTGTTAGAGAAATTTCAACCGGATTGTTAAGGCTTTATTTGTTCTGCCAGGAACAAATGAGATTAAAAAAATATGGTATAGTGAATACAATCCTCGTTGAATTACGAGCTACCTGGCTGGAAGCTTTTAGGAAACTTTAGGGTTCATCATGGCATTAGATATTTCTTCATATTCCGCAATTACAAAATTAGTTGATGCTTATTCTACCAATGAAACTGAAAAATTAGTAACTCCTATCACCAAAAAACAAACGCTAAGCAAAGATATTTCTGCCGGGTACACGGACTTATCAAAAAAGTTAGACGCTCTTAAATCAGAGTTAGTAACTCTAAAACAGACGGGGGCTGATTCTGTTTTTGCCACACGGTTGGCTACTTCTTCAGACTCAAAATTTGTAACAGCTACGTCAACAAGCGCGGCGTCAACAAGCAGTTTTGATCTTCGGGTCAATCAGCTTGCAAAAAGCGATATTGCTGTTTCACCCGAAGCAGTTTCTGCAGCTTCCAATGCCATAACGGGAACCCATTCTTTTACAATTAAAACGGGTGACGGGAGTACAGGTGAATATACAAGCAATATAGATGTTACTTTTACCGCTTCAGAAACGAATAAAACCGTTATGGAGAAAATCCGCGATGCAATAAATTTTGATAAAGCAGTTGTAACTTCCAATTCAAAAGTAGCCGCAACTGCCTATGCAGGCGGTTCAAGTTCATTTACAATTGACTTGAATGGATCGTCTCAAACTATCTCGCTTACCGGTGGCGGCAATTATGGCCAACTGGTTGACGAAGCAATTACACAAATAACCGCCAACGCAAGTTTAGGCGGAATTACAGCAGAAAAAGTGATTGATTCGCCTACCCCGGGAGACGTAAAACTAAAACTTACAGTTTCCGATTCTTCAAAATATATTTCAATCTCTCATGTAAGTGGTTATGATGTTGTAACTGATTTGAATATAGGAGTTACGAAAGAAAAAGCGGCTTCAGCAATTGTTTCCGCTTCTGTATTTGCCCCTGATTCTACCAATTCTCAATTTTCTCTTTCTGCAAAAACTCCCGGGCTGGATAATAGAATAAAAAGTATTTCAGATTCCGGAGCTTCAACAGCAATGACCGCGATAGGTCTTAATTTAGGAGTGACAAGACCTGTTTTTGATCAATCAACGGCTCCCGACACTGCGGGTTTTGTCTATGCAGATGTTACACAAAATGCTAATCTGTTAAATGCTAAAATTCAATTTAACGGATTAAATTTTCAGAGAAACACCAACTCGGTTTCGGATCTTGTAAATGGAGTTACATTTAATCTTAAATCCGTTATGCAGGTAAGCGATACTACGGTTAGCGTTGCCGTTGCAACCGACAATGCCAATATTAAAACTAAAGTTGAGAGCTTTATAAGTAAATTCAACGATGTCTATGTTTATATGGATGAAAAGAGGAAAAGGAATTTTGGAGATAAAGGTGTATTTACCGGTGACTCTAATGTTTCGTCCATATTAGAAACTTTTACATCAAATTTAAGTTCAAAAATATCCGGGATTTCCAGCGGAGACTTATCCTATCTTTCTCAAATTGGAATAACCTTTAATTCTACAACCGGCTTATCTATTTCAAACAGCACTTTGTTCGACAATAATTTGACCGACAAAATCTCCCAGGTGGAATCCATTTTCAATTCAACAAGCGGAATTGCAAATACTCTTTATAATAAAGTAAACCCTTATTTAGGAGCCTCTGGATATCTTGCTACTTCTAAAAAGTCTTTAGACGACAATGTTTCTTACATGGAGACCAAGATAACAGCCATGAAAAAACGAATTGATAAAAGAGCTGAAATGATGCGGAAACAATATGAAGGACTTCAAGGTCAACTGGTTTCTTTAAATATGAATGCCTCACTCTTTGGTATTAATGCGAATGTGTTGTAGAAGGGTCTGATATGGAACGCAAAATAAAAACAATAGAAAATACCTATAAAGCAGTGCTGGATTATCTCGAAATCCTTAGTGAAGATAACTTTGAACTTATCTTTCCCAAAGCGAAAATCGGGATGGAATATGTGAATAAGATCAAACGCGAGCTGAAAGATCAATTCGGGCAGGAAGAATTTAACAAATTTGAGGAAAGATTGCTCTCATCGGCTAAACTAATCAAAATTAAATACGATGATATAAGAACATCAAAAGAAATTAAATTGGCGGCAATTGCAGATGAAATTTCTTATCTGCAA
>JAVHOS010000286.1:0-1782 GCA_036170205.1 Ignavibacteriaceae bacterium
TTTGGTTCTGGCTTTGCCAGGTTATGAATTAGATAGTTAGCAAAAATTTTCTGCGCAAAATGGCGAGAATATTTATTTAGTGTTCAAAAAATTGGCAATGTATGGAACGGTCGAGACCGTTCCGCTGCTGAGGTAACCATCCCTCAAATAAAAAATTGTAGAGACTAAAACACGGAACGCTCGCGAGCGTTCCCTACAACTAAAAATCAATTTGGTTCTGGCTTTGCCAGGTTAGGAATTAGGATAGAAAAATTTGTATTGGTAGAGAGGTGCAATGGTATGTCTTTAGGGGATTATAAGTTTGTAGAAAAGATTGATCCCGAAAGGGGAACCCTTATCGGGGTGATATCTAATTCGCGATACTCTGAAGGGTATCGCTGAACGGAAAAATCGTTGTAAACGGCGATGGAATCGTTATTCCGTTGCAGCGGAATTCGATTGAACAACACAATCCATTTAGGGTTGTGCCGGATGTGTAAATTATAATAATTAAACATGTTTGAATTATGGATACAATTTTATTAGAAGTAAAAGAAGCAATGTTTATTGCGCTTCGTGCAATACGGGCAAATAAAATACGCTCAATCTTAACTATGCTTGGCATTGTTATTGGCGTTGCTTCCGTGGTATTGATGACTACCGCCATTAAAGGAATAGACAACTCTTTCCAAAAAGGTATGAGCGCACTTGGATCCGACGTACTCTATGTTGATAAATGGGCTTGGTTCTCCAATACGGATTTTTGGAAGATGCGTAACCGCAGGAACATGACTATGGAAGAATATAACCGCTTTAAAGCTTTAGTAAAACTTCCGGCTGCAACCGCACCAACTACCACAACCCGTCAGGTGGTAAAATATCAAAACAGGAAAACCGATAACATCTTCATCAATGGGTCAACAGCAGATTATTTAAAGACTACAAATTTTACCTTTGCACAAGGAAGATTTTATTCGGATATTGAAAGCAACGGTTCGCGGTATGTTGCAGTCTTAGGTAGTGAAATTTCCAAAAGTCTTTTCCCGCTCGGCGATGCTCTTGATAAATCTATTAAGATCGGCGGGCAGAACTTTAAAGTTGTTGGCATATTGGATGAACAGGGCAGTTTTATTCTTGGTAGTTTTAATCCCGACCGCCAGGTGTTCATCCCCATCGGAACAATTTTCAAGAACTTTATGTCGCAGTCCTTCGGTTCTTTAACCTTTAATGTTAAAGCTCCCAGCCCTACCTTGATAGAAGAAACTAAAGATGAAGTTGAAAGCGCTATGCGTAAGGTGCGCGGGTTAAGTTATAGCGAAGAGAATGATTTTTCAATTAACCAGCAGGAAAGTTTGAAGGCAAATATCGACCGGGTAGTTGGCGTAATACAAATTGCGGGGCTCTTTATTACCGGGCTTTCGCTTTTTGTTGGCGCTATCGGCATTATGAACATTATGTTTGTATCTGTAAAAGAACGTACTAAAGAAATCGGCGTACGCAAAGCTATCGGCGCTAAAAGAAGAACCATCCTCGGACAATTTATTTTTGAGTCTTCTTTTATTTGTTTGTTCGGTGGATTGATCGGGCTGCTGGTTGCTATTCTTTTAAGTATGGCTGTTAATCAGGTGCTGCCTACTACTATTCAGTATGACTCAGTAGTGTTGGCAATTACGATCTCGTTAATTACCGGTGTGGTTGCAGGCTTTGCACCCGCCTACACAGCAGCTAAAATGGACCCTGTTGACGCTTTGAGGTATGAGTAAGTCGGCTTATGCAAAACAATATTTTTCGTTTTGCTCTTAG
>JAVHOS010000287.1:0-1782 GCA_036170205.1 Ignavibacteriaceae bacterium
CTTTATTCTGCTGCCCGTTCATTTTAACTACGAGCGGTTTTTCAAAATGAAGATGACGGGTAAATTCTAATTCTTCAACCGGCGTTTGATCGCTCAGCCAATCCCAATCAACAAAATCACCTTCTTTGTACGAATTAACGGTAAAGTATCCGACACGGAATGAAGTGATGTTTTGGAAAAAATGCGAACCTTGCGAAGGAGTTACACTTAAATCCTTAAAACCGGATTCTACAATTACCGCAGCGCCGGAAATTTGATCCCATGTTACGGGAATACCGAGCCAAGGATCAAGCGTGCCCCATCTGCCAACACCAATCAATATGTATTGTTTTTTCTGTGCGATCAATTTGGCATTTAATTGACTTATTTCGATTGCAGTTTCCCGGCTTTTTGAGCGGTCAAATTTGTGGAAATCAACCAACACGATATCATAAATTTCGTTGATCGTTCCGTTGCCCAACACTTGTTCGCTCAAACATATTAAATCTTCGTTTTTGAATTTTCCAAAATGAATTTCCTCAACTTCGCGCGTAAGCACCAGCGGACGCATCTGCAGCATACCGAATTCTTTAGGTTTACCCTTTGGTACGCTCATGTTTACTGCGAACTCTATTTCGATAGGCGTTCCCATTCCCCAACTTCCGGTAGCAAGCAGAAGATCGAGAATATCCGGCAATGGAAAAATTTTATTTTTTAGTACCGGCGCAAAAGTAACCAACCGCTTCCCTTTTCGGGAAATGCCGTCATGTACAGAATCATTATCGGGCGAATAAGTTGAGCCGACGAATCCAAGCGAACCGTCGTTTTCCGCTTCATTTAAATCATATTTTTTTACAAGCGTATCGTAAGGTCCCACCGTTGCGTGATCAACTTTCCCTTTAAGATCCAACGCATAAAAATCTTGCTGAGAAATTTTTACCGTTTCTTTTGCGGAAAAAAATTGGAGGAGATGCTTTGGATATTTTGGGCAAAAGCGAACGGAGTTACCGCCATCGACAACGGTTTTGCCCAATCCCAAAGCAGCCATTGCAATTCCATCTTGCGATTTTTGTGGAGCTACCGGATAAAAATTATACGATTTTGCAACCCCGGCAAAGTCGGGATAAAATCTATTATTCCGCGAAGTGCCAACTAATTTTTGAATTACGACCGCCATCTTTTCTTCTTCCAGCCGATACTGCGTGGCTTTCATGTAATTCTTTGCCGCTTTGAAAAAAGTAGAGGCATAAACACACTTGATGCTTTGAAGTAATTCTTCAAGCCGTTGTTTAATGTCTTCATTGCTGTTTGGAATCATGTAGGTCTGATAGACACCTGCGAACGGTTGAAACTGCGAATCTTCCAATAGACTTGAAGAACGAACAGCCAGCGGATTATGAACAATTTCTAAAAATTCTTTTAACTGTTTTAGAACATCTTCCGGGAAATAATTTGCGTCTAAAAATATTTTTATAAGATCAATATCATCCACCGTGCTAAGCGCTAAGTTTGTTAATTTATTTTCTTCCATAAACTGATCAAAAACATCTGTGCCAAGAACCACTGCAGAAGGAACATAAATACGAACATCCTCAAAGCGGTTAGCGATATCATAATTTGTTATCAACATATTTACGAAACCGAGACCACGCGCCTTTCCGCCAAGAGAGCCGCCGCCAATTCTTGCAAAACTGTTTTCGGGATCAAAATTATCTCTTGAAAAATCAGTGATAATTCCCTTCTGCCGAATTTCTAAAAAAAGATTTATAGAATTGATTAGATCCTGCCGCAGTTCTTCGCCGG
>JAVHOS010000288.1:0-8902 GCA_036170205.1 Ignavibacteriaceae bacterium
CTTTTTTTATGTGCGCATCTTTTCGAGCTAAAATTATTCCGCGGAAATTCTGATCGTCACCCATTTTTCCAAAAACGGTGTAACCGAATTTTGTTGCGTTAACAGATTGGTAAGGATTCGGGAGAGCAAAATGAAATTTTCGGTTATAAAGTTTTTTCTCAAAGCTCTGGTAATCTTTTGAAGACTCAAGTTTAAGGGAAAAATCAACAACCTGTGCATTTATGTAATTTATCAACGGCTGATAGATTTCAAAAAATCGATCGGGGTTGTGCAGCGGATGAACTGCAAAAATATATTCGATTTTTTTCGGGTTGATGGCCGGGGTTTCTCCATACTTGGGAGAATAACCGTCTTTTGATTTTATATCACATCCGATTGAATTTACTGCGATGAGCATGAGCATCATCGAGGTGAGGAAGAATTTTGTTATAATTTCAGAAAAGATAATTCTTCTCACGCGCAATAATATTTTTGAACGATTTAATATTTTTAAATTCATTTTGCATCCTATTTTCTCACCGACATTCATTTGTAAGGCAATTGCACAAATAAGATTTCCTGAAAAGAACTTTAATTTCATCATATTGGTATGATATTTTGTGCCAAACGTAATCAATTTTAAGAAAAGAATCCACTGCGAAAAATCAATTAAAAATAATTTGAACAGATTAAACCATTGAGGGTCGCCTTGCACACCAGTTGCCTGTTGTTAAATGTGTACGATACAACTCTAAGTTTGATTTCAAAGTCAATTCAAACTAATTTGTGATGCAATATTTTTATAAATAAACTTAAACTCGTCGTTATGAAAACAACTCGTCTAACAACTCTGCTTACTATTATTCTTATCACATTTTTCTCCACCGTTAGTTATTCACAAGGATTTCTTAGAACCTCCGGAATAAAAATCGTTGATGGTAACGGTCAAAATGTTTTGCTTCGCGGCATCGGGCTTGGCGGCTGGCTTGTTCCTGAAGGTTATATGCTGCAAACTTCTTCTTTCGCAAATGCCGCTTGGCAGTTTAGGCAGAAGACAGAAGCGCTTATCGGGACTCAAAAAGCCGATGAATTTTTCAAACTTTACAGATCAAATTTTGTTACGAGAAAAGATGTTCAGCAAATTGCCGCTTGGGGATTTAATTCCATCAGACTTCCGATGCACTTTAACTTACTCACCCCGCAAGATTCTTCTTTTATATATTCCGAAGAAGGCTTTGCGATTATCGACAGTTTGTTGCAATGGTGTGAAGAAAGCAAAATTTATTTAATTCTCGATCTTCACGCTGCACCCGGCGGACAAAGTAAAGACAATATTGCCGATTACAATCCCGCGTATCTTCCGTTATGGGAAGACCCGACCGCGCAGCAACGTACCATCTCTCTCTGGAAAACACTCGCCGCACGTTATGCAGATAAACAATGGATCGGAGGTTACGATCTTATAAATGAAACGGCTTATACGTTTAGCGCCGGTAATAATCTGCCGTTGAGAAATCTTTTTGTTTCTATCACAAACGAAATTCGCGCGGTGGATAAAAACCATATAATTTTTATTGAAGGAAATTGGTACGCAACAAGCTTTGATAATTTAAGTCCCGCCTGGGATGATAATATGGTTTACAGTTTCCATAAATATTGGAATGGAACCGATGTGGGTTCAATCAACTATCTTTTAAGTTTACGGAACAGTACTCAACGCCCGCTTTGGCTTGGTGAGTCGGGAGAAAATTCTAATCAATGGTTTACCGATGTAATTAAGTTGATGGAATCTTATAATATCGGCTGGGCTTGGTGGACTCTAAAAAAAGTTGAAGGCAACAACAGTTTGATGTTTGTAAATAAACCTGCTGAGTATGATTATCTTTTAAAATATTGGAGCGGGCAGGCAACAAAACCGACAGTCGATTATGCCATAAACGCATTAACAAAATTTGCTAAGAATCTTAACATCGATAGCTGCAAAACAAACAGCGGCGTAATTGACGCGATGTTCAGACAAGTACAAACCACCGCGACTCTTCCATTTAAACCCAATACAATTCCGGGGATGATCTATGCAGCCGATTATGACATCGGTCAAAACGGGTATGCTTATAAAGATATCGATTACCAAAATGCAGACAACAAGAGTACATGGAATAGCGGCGGACAATACCGCAATGACGGCGTTGATATTGAAAAATGTACGGACGTGCTCACAAACGGATATGATGTCGGCTGGACAAACACCGGCGAATACTTGAACTATACGGTAAATGTTGAGCAAGCCGGAACGTATAACTTAGCGCTTCGTGTAGCCGCAAATGCGAGTGGTGGAAAAATTTTAATGCGTTGGGATGGAAATAATATCGGTACGTTCATTGATGTTCCGGCAACCGGCGGATGGACAAAATGGATGAGTCTTCCAATAAATAATATTCCGCTCACCTCCGGTAAACATACTTTTTCTCTTAACTTTTACTTCGGCGGATTTAATATCAACTATGTTAAATTTGATCTCCTTGCTACTGATGTTAAAAATGAAGTCTCGACTCCGCTCAACTTTTCGTTGATGCAAAATTATCCGAATCCGTTTAATCCGGAGACAGTAATCAGTTGGCGGTTAGCAGTGGGCAGCCTTGTTACGTTAAAGATCTTTGATGTAATCGGGAATGAAGTTGCAACATTGGTAAATGAATACCAGCAGGCAGGAAGACATAATTACGAATTAGGAATTAGGAATTACGAATTAACTTCAGGTGTTCTTTTTTATCAATTGTGCGCCGGTAGTTTCGTTCAAACGAAAAAAATGATTTTGCTTCGATAAAATTTCAACACAATATTTTCTTCTTATTCTTTTTAATTTGGATTATGAATTCGATACAATATGAAAAATTATAGACCATCTTATTTCCTTTCTTTCTTTTTACTTCTATACTTTTGCGCTCAAGAGAAGAGTCTTCCGCAATCGTTGTTCATCAACGAGATAATGGCTTCCAACTCCGCGGCAATTACTGATCCCGATTATCATATTTATTCTGATTGGATTGAACTTCATAACAATAATCTTTTCCCGGTAAATCTTAAAAATTACACTGTAACCGATGATCTTTCCCAACCACAAAAATTCATTTTTCAATCCGATGTAATTGTTCCTCCGCAAGGATACTTAGTTATTTGGTGTGACGGGAAAGATTCCGGCGTTCACACAAATTTTAAATTGAGCGCCGCCGGTCAGCAAGTTTGTTTTTTTAATCCGCTTGGTGAGTTAGTAGATTCAATTACTTTTTCAGCACAGCAAACCGATATTTCTTTTGGACGATTTCCTGATGGAACCAATGAGTGGTATAAATTTTCTCCTTCTTCTCCCGGTTCTCAAAATCTTTCTTCATCAATCTTTAATAAACTTACAGACCCAATCGTCTCGCATCAAAGCGGATTTTATGATTTCCCGATCACTCTTTCAATTACTCCATCGGAATTTAATTCCGTTATTTATTACACAACCGATGGAACGGCTCCGACAGAAAAAAGTTCAATCTTCACCGGTTACATTCAAATTGATTCGACTTCCGTACTGCGGATAAGATCATTTAAAGATGGATTTCTGCCAAGCAATATTTTAACCCATTCTTATTTTATTAATGAGCAGACAGAGCTTCCCGTCTTTTCAATTGTAACTGATCCGGTAAATTTTTTCAGTGATTCAATTGGAATTTATGTTGCCGGAATAAATGGAATTACCGCATTATGCAGCGATGGACCAAAAAATTGGAATCAGGATTGGGAACGTCCGATTGAATTACAATTTTTTGAAAAAGATAGATCGCTCGCATTCAAAACTTCCGCCGGCGTAAAAATTTACGGCGGTTGCAGCCGCATCTATCCGATGAAATCACTCGCGTTTTATTTTCGTTCTGAATATGGAATGGGAACTCTTAATTACCGTATGTTCCCGAATCTTTTGATAAACGAATTTGAAAATATTGTGTTGCGCAGTGGTGCGCAAGATTGGTGGCGGACAATGTGCCGCGAAGAAATTGCGCAATCACTAATTGATCAAGGAATGAAAGTCGATCATCAAGCCTATCGCCCTTCAATTCTTTTTATTAACGGGCAATATTGGGGAATTCATAATGTCCGTGAAAAATTAGATGATAATTATCTCGCCGCTCATTTCGGAGTAAACAAAGATTCAGTTGATCTAATACAAATAAGCAAAGCGGAAAGCGCTAACTACGGCGATATTATTGCTTACAACGAGATGATAACCTTTTTAACAAATTATAATATTGCGGCAACCACAAATTATGAACATGTAAAATCCATTGTTGATATTGACGAGTATATTGATTACCAGATTGCTGAAATTTTTTCCGCGAACGGTGATTGGCCCGGCTCAAATATGAAACTGTGGCGGGAAAGGTCTCCAAAAGGTAAATGGCGCTGGATGATCTACGATCTTGATTTTACCTTTGGTGGAAACGCTAACGGTCAATATTTTTCAAACACGCTTGCGCTGGCAACCGCAACTGATGGATCAAGCTGGCCTAATCCGCCATGGGCAACGCTGATGCTGAGAAAACTTTTAGAGAATGAAGAATTTAGAAATGAATTTATTCAACGATTTGCAGTTCATATGAATACGACGTACGAACCGGCTCACGTAATTTCTGTTATCGATAGTTTGAGCGGTGTGATCGCCTCAGAAATTCCGAGGCACAAACAGCGATGGGAAAAATCTATTACAATGGGAAAAGACTGGCTCGTTAATATTCAAGTGATGAGAGATTTTGCAATAAACCGTCCCGACACGATGAGGAAATTTATTTCTTCCAAATTTGGATTAGCCGGAACTTGCAAAATTAAAATTGGAAGAAATAATAGTGAGTGGGGAAAAATCTTTACGCATGAAGTTGAGGTGAAGACTAATGATTCGCTGAATATTTTTTTTAAAAACGTTCCGCTTAAAGTTAGGGCGTTTGCTTTGCCGGGTTACCGTTTTGTAAAATGGAATGGTATTTCTGATACAACCTCACCGGTGATAACAATGCTTCCTCAAACGGATTCTTATTTAACCGCAGTTTTTGAACCGGCAGAATTAAACGTAACAAGCATTGTGATCAATGAAATCAATTATAAATCGTCTCCTTCTCTTGACACAGAAGATTGGATCGAACTCTATAATCCAAGCGCGCAGTCAATTTCACTTTCCGGTTGGAAGTTCCAAGACAGCAAATTGAATGTTTTTCTTTTCACGGGAAATATTTATTTAAAAGAGCACGGCTACCTTCTTCTTTGCAGAGATACCACAAAGTTTAAATCATTCTATCAAAATGAAACTAATGTTTTGGGAGATTTTCAATTTGGATTGAGCAGTTCGGGTGACACAATTAAATTAATTGATGCCGGTGAAAATCTTGTTGATGAAGTTCCTTTTTCAACATCCGGCGATTGGGATTCTTTAGCGAATGGAACCGGACGAACGCTCGCACTTAGAAATCCTCAACTTGATAATTCACTTTCACAAAGTTGGAGAGCTTCATCTATGTACGGAACACCGGGAAAGTTAAACGATGTTTACACAAAAGTTGGGAATGAGTCGGAATTTCAACCAAACGAGTTTATACTTTATCAGAACTATCCAAACCCGTTTAATCCCGAAACAGTAATCAGTTGGCAATTGGCAGTAGGAAGTTACGTAACACTAAAAATCTACGATATACTTGGAAATGAAGTTGCAACTTTGGTGAATGATTTCCAGCAAGCAGGAAGACATAATTACGAATTACGAATTAGGAATTACGAATTAACTTCAGGAGTATATTTTTATCAGCTACGTGCCGGTGAATTTTTACAGACGAAAAAGTTGATAGTTTTAAAATAGGCTCTTATCAACTTACATTTACAAAAAATTAAAAACTTAAAATGGAACCTTTAGATTTCTGCCGCGTAAAAAAGATAGATGAAAAGGGATATGGATTTTTGAAAAGCCTCCACTATCCTAACGATATTTTTTTTCATTTTTCCCAAATCAAAAAAGAAGAATTCAGAGAAAAGCTGAATAATATGAAACGCGGGGAGTTTTTTCTCTTCTTCATTTCAAAGCAGCAAAAAGACGGCAGACGAAAAGTAGCAGAACTTTTCTATTCAATTAAATCTGTTCCGGTAGAATATCTTCAACCGTTCGCGGAAAGAATATTAGTAGAATTTGAATCAGGCACAACCAACATCTTCGATCTTATTTTTGCTTTTAACGAATTTCGACGGATAAATTTTCTTACTGAAGAATTGCTTATTAAAATTTTATCTTCAAAAAGAATCACCTCTCTTCCCACAACGATTCTGTCACATCTCACCACAAGTGAGATTTCCTTGTTCAAATCAATTCTTCATTTTGATGAGTTAAAAACAAAACCGTTTTGGTACGATGACTTTAAGAATTAGGAATGAGGAATTCCGCCAGAGGCGGACGCGGTACGAATTAGGAATGTGGGGAACGGTCGAGAACGTTCCCTGCAAAATTAATGAACGTTAGTCGTACTGCCGCCAATAAATTCGCGCAACACAGAATCTCCCGGCACAGGTGAATCATCTTCTATCGGTTCGACTTCTTCCAACATTTTCTTTACACGTACCGCTCTCACATAGGCGTCTTCTCTCAGCGGATCGCCTGCATATTTCTTTTCCCATTCGGCAAACTCTGTTAAAAGTTTTGGACGGTACAAAGGAACTTCGTATGCCATTGAAGTATTAACGATATAATCCGCCGTGCTTGAGTAAGGAAGGATATTTCTTTTTTCCGCAGAACGAACGTAATGCCAATGCAGAAGTGTTTGTTCCGGTTTGTATGCGCGGTGGACAGAATCGCGTAGCATCCGGCGGATCAACCGCAAGTCTGTCCAACGCAAATATTTCCCCTCGTTGTTTTTCATTTGAAGCAATGGTTCCAAGTAGAGTTTAAATTTTTGGTTTGCGGGAATTTCTCTGCTGAAGTCGGGATACAAGCCATACAAACTATCAATCAACAAAACTTCATTCTCGTGAAGCTGAACCGAAGTACGGTTGGGATACCCTTTCCCTTCTTTAAAATCGTAATAAGGAATTTTCACTTCTTCACCGTCAGCAAGTTGTTTAAGGTGTTTGTTTATCAGCTCAAGATCAAGTGATTGCGGAGTTTCAAAATCATAATCGCCGAATTCATCTTTCGGATGTAGTTCAAGATCAAAAAAATAATTATCAACAATAAGCGGCACAAAACGCATGCCCGCTTTTTTCAATCGCTGTTCAAGTTTATAAGTTGTTGTGGTTTTACCGGAAGAAGAAGGACCGCTAACCATCACCATTTTAAGTTCGCCGCTTCTTTCTTTTATCAGTTCAGCAGCAGTATCAAGCTGTGTTTCGTAGGCGGTTTCGGATTCATGCACAATCTGCGGGAAATCTCCTCTTCTAATTCGTTCGTTCATCAAACTGATTGAATGAAGATTATGCGAAACCGCCCAATCAAGCGAATGCCAAACTTTTCCCCATGGAATATTTTCCAACGGTTTTGAAAAATGGCGCAAATCAAACTGTCTTCTTTGAGAAGATTGCTGGCGGTAAAGAATAAATTCCTTTGCAACTTTAGCATGACCGTTTTCAATCAAAACTTTTTCAACAATGTCCTGAATTTCTTCAACGTGCGGTTTGTAACCTTCATCAAATTGTTTTTCCATATGAGCGATAACATGCTGCGCCAATTCAGCGGCTTTCTCTTTGTCGCGTCCGCCTACGGAAACCGCAGCTCTGTAAATAACATTTGCGATCCGTTCCGGATTAAATGGAACAATCGATCCGCTCCGTTTGATAACATAAGTAAACTTGCTCATCCGGTCTCCAATTCATTCTGTAATAGAAAATAATTTTTCACAATCTTTCTGCTAATTTAGGTGATAGGGGAATGATTTCAAATTATAGTTGAAGTTTCAAGCCTCATCCATCCTGTTTTAAACTCCATCGATCTGGTTTGAAATAAGATGGATGTTGTTTTAAACCGGTTTGTTCCTGGTTGAAACAGGAGCGATGTCGGTTGAAACCGAGAATATCTTCGTTTATAGGTTGTCTTAGAGATTATTTTAGTTGAAACTGGAGATGTTCTTCTGGAGAAATTCATTTCTTTATGTTGTAGCGAACAGTCGCGATTGTTCAGTAATTGTTTACTCCAATGCAAACTGAAATTACAATCATACAAAGCTTAATTGCGCAAAAGAAATAAGAAGTTGCAGCGGATAAAACCATCCTAACACCGAAGCAGTGAAGAGTTACTTTAACGCAAAACAAAGTTCCAGCCGTTCAGAGAGAAGTTGCATTGATTCAGCGAGTTGTTTCACTAAAACATCCTTTGCTCGCAGTCATTCAGAGAGGTATTACATTGATTCGGATCACAGTTACATCGATTCAGAGAAAAGTTGCACTCATTCAGAGAGAAGTTGCAATGAAACATTGAATGCTCGCAGTCGTTCAGAGAGATCTAACATTGATTCGGATCACAGTTAAATTGATTCAGAGAACAATTACAATTGTTCAAAATCACCTTGCAGTCATTCAGAGAGATGTTACATTGATTCGACGCACACTTACATTGATTCAGAGCAAAGTTACACTGACACAATGTCAGCTTGCACTGAAACATTGTCAGCTCGCAGTCATTCAGAGAGGAGTTAAATTGATTCAAAGCACAGTTGCAGTTGTTCAGAATCACGTTACAGTAAAGAAATTTAAAGTTACACAGTTGCAAAACGAAATAAAAAGCCTGAAAACTGCTTATTTTAGCCAAAAAATGAAGATAATTAAGAAAAGAATGGAAAAGTGAGGAATAGTTTCCACCTCCAAAGGGATGGGGAAGGGGATTTGAAAATTGGGGAATACAATAGGGACTTGCCAT
>JAVHOS010000289.1:0-1779 GCA_036170205.1 Ignavibacteriaceae bacterium
GATATATTATGAAAGAATCTTCGATTTACATCCATATCCCGTTTTGTGATCACAAGTGCATCTACTGTGATTTTTATTCCATCATTACACACGAAAATATTCGGAAATATTTAGATGCACTCAAGACTGAGATTAAATTTTATGCGAATGATTTTTCAGCCGGGAGAAAATTCTCAACAATATTTTTTGGTGGTGGAACTCCATCGCTTTTAACCCCGGATCAGATCGAGGAAATTATTCTTCATCTAAAAAATCATTTCTCAATTACCGATGAAGCTGAAATTACATTGGAAACAAATCCCGGAACGGTGGATGGAAATAAATTAAAAGAATTTATGAACGCCGGGATTAACCGCATCAGTATTGGCATTCAAACGTTTGATGATGATGAATTAAAATTCCTTACGCGTATTCACAATAAACAGACCGCGATTGAAACTGTTTGGCTTGCTAAAGAAGTCAGTTTCAAAAACATTAGCGTTGATTTAATTTTTAATCTTCCAAAACAAACAAAAGAAAAGTGGCTTCTAAATTTGCATACTGCAATAGCACTTCCGATAACCCACCTTTCCGCATACAGTTTAATTTTGGAGCGCGGAACAATTCTTAACAAACTTGTTCTTGATAAAAAAGTTGTTTTGCAAGATGAAGATTATGATGCAGAACTTTATGAACTGACAATTGATTTCTTAACTCGAAATAATTTCAGTCAATACGAAGTTTCAAACTTTGCGTTGAATGGATATGAATGTAAACATAATCTTGCGTATTGGCATTACAAAGATTATCTCGGATTCGGAACGTCGGCGCATTCTTTTGTAAATGGAAAGCGGTGGTGGAATTATTCCCCATTAAATTTTTATGTTGATTCCGTGATGAAAAAAGGAAACGCTGTAATTGGAGAAGAGATTCTAAGCGAACAGCAAAGGAGAGAGGAATTCATCATGCTTGCATTGCGCAGCAACGGTTTAAACACCAATGAGTTTAATAAAATATTTGGTGTCGATTGGCTTGAACAAAGGAAAGTTTTAATTGAAAATTATCTGGATAATGTATTCCTTTTTAAAGAAAATAATCGCATCTCATTAACTCCAAAAGGTTATGTTGTTTGTGATGAAATAATTGCAAACCTTATTGCTTAAGCGAAATCAAATCCTTCTTTGAACTTTTCGAGACCAACATTTCTATTAAGGCGAGCAAGAAAGCAAGTAAAACAAAATATTTCCACAACTCCGTTCCAAAGCGTGCTTGCTTAATAATGTTTTCAGGATTCTCATCTTTGTTGATGAAAATCAATTTGGCAGTTGACTTAATTTTTGCGAAGTACTCATTAATTTCTGCTTGTGCGGCGTAATCCGTTTTTGATTCAAGCGGATTAGCATTTACTGCAACAGCGCGAATAATTTTATTTAGAGATGAGAAATAGTAAATGCCGAATCGCTCAGTGTTTACGTACTGCAATTCGTTTGCTTTATCATCGACAGAAAAAGACTCTTTCTCATTTCCTGGTTTTACTACAGCAACTTGACCGGAAACATTACCCGATAAATTGACAGTAAGTTTATCCCCGGCAAAGTTTTCGACATTATCTTTTTGGATTGATGAAAGATAGAGAACCGACTCGTACAAGAGCGGAGCGAATATTCCTTTTAACGGAAAGTTTGTTTGTGTTAACACCGGCGCAGTTGCAGTGACAAAGATTCTTCCCTTATCAATTGTAAATTCGCTTAAAAAAGAAATATTGTTTGCAAGAGTGATCAGTGATTTCCCTTTTCCTTC
>JAVHOS010000290.1:0-1775 GCA_036170205.1 Ignavibacteriaceae bacterium
GCGTACGAAATCGAAATTTCTGCGGCATCCTCGCAGCCGTAACCAATTCCTTTTACAATTTCGGTTTTCTCCACATCGCCATACTCGTTGATGATGGCTTTTATCAATACAGTTCCTTCAACTTTCTTTTCTTTTGCTGTTTGCGGATAAACGATATTTTCATAAAACTTTTTGTATCCAATTTTCGGCTCCGGAAAAATTGCCGGATTTTTATATAAAGCGGAGTCGGCAATTTCGCCTTGCGCAATCGGCTCAGGTTTGCTTTCAATTTTCTCAACTGTTGGTAGAGCGAATGAAGATGTTACCTCTGTTGATTTGGTTGTATCGGTTTCAATATCATCGGCAAAAACCTCGTCGCTGTCCGCCGGTTCAGCGGTTTCAGTTTGTACTTTTCCTTCTGTGTAATAAACATCTGAAAGATAATTTCCGAGAGAGTCGTAGGTTGTGGTTGCGCCGTCTCGCTTTCCTTTTATAATTGAAAAGAGTTCTTTTAGTTTTCCATTTTCGTAATAGCGTTTAACTTCACCTTCAACTTTTCCAGCCTGGTAAGTACGTTCTTCTTTTATGTTTCCGTTATCGAAATAAAAATTTGCCTTCCCTTCGCGTGCGCCGTTATCAAGGGGAACAACCGACTCGGGATTTCCGTTCGAGTAAAAAGTTTTTATTGTATCTTTTTGTGCGAGCAATGGAAAACAAAAAAGTGATAGAAGTAAAAATATATTTCGAAAAAAGCGTTTCATTATAATATCGTATTAAGTGAAAAATTTGCGGCTGATTTATTCAGCCATTCTGTAAGCCGGAAGTATAACCGCTATAACAAAAAATAGAATTGCAAGACTGAAAAAAACATATCCAACTTGCTCATCAAAGTTAAGCAAATTCATTTCATTCAGTAAATAATTCCAATCATGTTTACCGTTACCAAGAAGAGGAAGCACTTGAGTTCTCGCGTCGGCGGCGTAAACAGAAACGTTGATAAGGCTGTGCCCAAGCAGAAAAAAAGATAATTGCATTCCTTTCGGCATGGCAGATTTATAAAAGATGACCAGAAGAAGAATGGGAATAATTAACTGCATCAAAGTTCCGCCGAGGAACTGAACAAAGGTGCCGAAGAATGAGAAAAACAAATGTCCGGCTTCATGCACAATCAGATGAAAATTATCAAGCAGTGTATATTCTCCCCGGTGCAGAACAAAATAGACGCATACGGGAATAAGCAGTAGTGAAAAAATCCAACGTTTAAATAAATCCGCCATAAAAGAATTTCTCGTGTTGTTTTTATATTTTCAAATCAGAACCGCAATGCCCGCATCTAACAGCTTTAACCGGAATTTCAAAAAAGCAATATGGGCATTGTTTTTTTGTTGGCACTACCTCTGCAGGCTTTGGTTCATCTTTCTTTTGCTGGCTGCGCAAAATATTTATTTGTTTGATTGTGAAGAAGAGAGCGAACGCAACAATAGTAAAATCAAAAACATTGTTCAAGAACAACCCGACGTTAATGGTTGGCGCACCCGCGGCTTTTGCCGCCGAAAGCGAATCGAAACTTTTCCCCGAAAGATTAATATAAATATTTGAGAAATCGACTTTGCCCAACAGCAGTCCTAACGGCGGCATCAAAACATCATTTACCAATGATGAAACAATTTTTCCAAAAGAGGCTCCAACGATGATACCGACAGCCATATCAATTACGTTTCCGCGCAAAACAAATTCGCGGAATTCTTTTAAGATTTTATTCATAGAAATTTATCTCTCCAAATTTTATTTAATAG